>JBATEM010000188.1:0-3362 GCA_049664005.1 Candidatus Macondimonas sp. | reverse complement strand
GTGCGCCCCGTTGCGCGCCCGCGAACACCCGTTCCGCCAGCGACGCGGCGGTCTCGGGAGAGTGACGCAACACCGCCCGGGGCCAGCATTGCCGCAGCCTGTCCAGGACCACCGGCGCAGCGGGATCATCAACAAAGGACAGGTGACAGATGCCCCGCACCGTCTCCCCGACCACCATCCAGCCCAGCGGGGTGGCGGCCCATCCCCAGTCAATGGCGACGCCTTCTCCCTGGCGCCGGATTTCCCCCGGCGTCATGGCTTCCCAGGTCACCAGCAGATCATGCAGGCGCCCCGACCCCGAAAGCCCCGTCTCGAGCGCTGTCTCCAGCACGTTGCGGGATTGCGCGAGCAGGCCCATGGCGTGCTCCTTGGTGAGGAATTGCAGGAAACGGGTGGGCGACACCCCGGCCCATTGCGAAAACAGGCGCTGAAAGTGCGCCTCGCTGTACCCCACATGACGGGCCACCTCGCCAAGTCCGGGCTGGCGCGGCGCGTTGTGGCGAATGAACGCGATCGCCTGCGCCACGGTGGCGTAAGCCAAACCCGGCGCCAAGGCCATGTCGGTGTTCATGGCGCTGCCCCGGCTGCGGCGGATCGCCGCCAGGGGACCCGGCCGTTGGCCAGCGCGATGCCAGCCAGCACGCAGATTCCGCCCAGCACCAGCGTCCAGCCCACCGGCTCGCCCAGCAACACCGCGCCCCACAGCACGCCGAACACGGGAATGAGAAAAGTCACTGTCAGCGTCCGCATCGGCCCGATATCGACCATCAGCCGAAAATAGAGCAGGAAGGCGAGTCCGGTGCACAGGATGCCCAAGGCCAGCACCGCCAGCCAGGCAGTCGTATCTACTACCCGTCCCGTCGGCGGCTCCAGCAAGGCCACAGGCAGCGTGAGCAATGCGGCCGCCCACATGCTGCCGTGCGCATTGTCGAAGGCATTGGTGGCGCCGCCACCCCGCTGGGCGTACAGGCTCGCAAAGGCGTAGAAGAGCGGGGCCAACAGTGCGGCCGCCAGTGCCGGCCAGGCAACCGGGCCCGCTGAGGCCAGATTGTCCCAGGCGAGAATCACCACCCCCAGGACCCCGAGCGTCAGGCCCGCCATCGCGCTGGCAGTGGGCGGCACGCCCCACCACAACATCCCCAGGCCGGCGGCATAGATCGGCGCCAGCGCGTTCAGGATCGACATGAAAGACGCATTCAGGCGCTGGGCCGCGTAGGCAAAGAGCAGGAAAGGCAGCGCCGAATTGAAGACGCCGAGCACCAGAAAATGCCGCCACGACCCCATGCGCGGCAGCGGGCGGCGCAACAAAAGCGCCGCGCCCAGCAAAAATCCAGCCGCCAGGATCAGGCGCCAGGCAATAAGATGGGCCGGACCGAATACCGGCGCGCCGATGCGCAGACACAGAAAAGCGCCGCCCCACAACGCGGCCAGCGCCACCAAACGGATTCCACTCGCCGTGTCCACGCGATCTCTCCTCAGGGAACAGGGCGTCAGCTTAAGCCCGGCGTGCCCGCACGGCCACCCGATTCCTGCGCAATCGCATTGATCTGTCCCGGCTTCATAGTCCTCGCGCAAATCGGTCTTGGCTTGGGATGCGGGTCCCCAGCTTGTGGGTGGCAGGCAGCACCCCGCATCAAACGACTATTGAAAGTACAGGTCGAGTCAAGATCGCGGGATGTATTTTGTGGTGGATTTGGGTTTTTCTACAGCCTCAACGTAGAGTTAGGGGCGCCGCGCTTTTTTGCGGCGTCCCTCTCGAACGATTGCATCGCCGTACTTTCGATTGAGATATGCTTGATGCTCAACATCCGTTTGGCCGGAAATGAGTTTTCGATGGCACTCCAAGCGGCCAACACAGAACTGAAGTCTATTCTCGGTTAGGACCTCGCTGGTGAATTGCCTTATGTGCCGCACTAAGCCCATGACGTCAAAGACCCCTGTAGGCCGCTCGGTTTTAAACTCAGCATCACCGGTAAACGCGACCAGAGAATGGATATGCTCGGATGGAACGAAATCCAAAACCTGCTGAATGACCTTTATGTGCTTGTAGTTCTGTCGCAGAGGATTCTGAAATTTGAACTTTTGTTTGACGGTAACCTGAGTCCAAGTGGGCGACGAAGCGTTTGCGAATATCCAACCACTGTAATGCTTCGATTCGATCACAAATATGCCGCTTTTTGAGACCAGAACATGATCAATTTGCGTTGTGCCATCGCCGGACGGAAGCGTGATGTTATTCATAAGGTGGTAGGAGGTGCCAGTGAAATTTTGAGTGAGTGCTCGCCTTACAGCGGCTTCACCCTGGTTTTCAAACGCGGTGCGCCGGAATCTGCCGAGCCCGAAGCCGATAGCAAGTGCAACCATAAGAGCGATTACTTCCACTATGCCCACTACACAACCTCCTGTGCAACGTCTGAGCTAACCGGCGGGCAAAAGCTGAGCCAAGCGCCGCTTTTTCCCGTCCGTGTTGAGCGATTGGGTGGGCGTCACGGTAGAGTACGGACGAATGACCGAACCGCCTCAATGAACACTGGCAGACGACCCAGCGGCTCGAACCAGAACACATCTTGCGCTGGGTATTGAGCTGCGACCGTTGGATCTGCTTGGAGATCAACTGCTGTGAGTCGCTTTAGATTCTTGATGTACTCGTCGTCTATGACGCCAAGGTTGTGAGCATATAGATGACGGTGAATGACAAGCTCTTGAATAGTCTGCAGTTCTGGGATTGCTGCAATGTCAACGTTGACCGTTTTCAGCAGCGCGATCGCTCCATCATTGCCGTGCCAAGGCATAACGCGTTGGAAAATGTTCTTCTTGTAGTTGGGGTCTTGGCGCAACTGGGACAGATTCACGTGCCCCTTCTTTTGTGTATAGTAGTCGCGTAGGGACGTTTCAACTGAAGCGGCAGCTCGAATGAGCGTGCCCATATCAAAAAACTTATCCGAGCAACTCTTCGTCCAGACGTCAAAGTACGTGCTGCACCCCGGAGAAATCGCTTGCCGTTCCGCCGTGAGCACGATCTTGTTTAGTGCCAATCTCAAAGTCGGGCGAATCATGAAGTGCGTCTCTGCGACACGTTCCAGATCAGGACTTCTCATAGTGCAAACAAGCCTCCTTGTGACGCCCAACGTTGAGCCAAGGGGCGGGCACAAGCGGCGCATAAAATGCGAAGCATGCGCCGCTTGGTGCTGTCCAGCGGCGAAGCCGCGTCCTTGAGCGACTTGTTAGATACTTTTGTAATGACCCAGCGGTTTCTGCACAGGTCAGGCCGCTAAGGCATAGGCCTCGGCGGGTGTCTTCATGCCCAGCGCCTGGTGCGGGCGTCGGTGGTTGTAGAATTGGATCCAGTCACCGATCACTCG
>JBATEM010000187.1:0-1783 GCA_049664005.1 Candidatus Macondimonas sp. | reverse complement strand
GTCCAATAGTGCACGGGCCCGGACGCAAAACGGACACCAAGCCAAGGTGAACAGATCCACCTTCATGGCCGGTTCAGCGTTATTCCAGGGGGAGTTCGGCCTCCCGCCACGCGCGCAGCCCGCCGCGCAGGAGCAACGGCCGAGCAAAACCGGCGCGAGCGAGCCGTTCGACCACCGACGCCGCCCGGTTGCCCTCCTCGCAACAGACGATCACCGGGCGTTCCTTTTGCGATTCCAAGGAAGACAGTGACTCATCCAGCCGCGCTTCCGGTATATTTCTGGCCTCGATGATGTGCCCCTGTTTAAACGCAGCCACATCGCGCACATCCAGCACCCAGGCGTCCTCGCGATTGATCAAGTGAACTGCGGTGGCAGCATCGACCCCGCCTCCCCGGCGGCGAGCCCGCTGCACTTCCATCACCACGATGAGGATCAGCACGATCCCCATAGCCCCGAAGAGGTAGGGATGGGCAAGCATAAACGGCATGATGGACATTCGGATCATCCGGTATGACAGGTCGAAAGGGCCCCCGAGGGGAGCATCAAGCGCACCATTATAGCCTTGGCACCTCCAGCCCACACATTTGGCGTGGGTGGATGGCGCTAGCGGGCATTGCTGCCTTGCTGTACCTCCCCTTCAACGCCTTGGCTGAAAAGAACGAGGCCCGGTTGGCGCGCATCGAAAGCCGGATTGCTACACTGGAGCGCCAGATCGACAAGGACCGCAGCATCCATGGCCGCGCCGTGGCGGCCCTCAAACGGGCGGAACAATCCCTGGCGGATGCGACCCGCAAAACCAATGCTTTGCAGGATGAGCTGGCAGCCGGTGCCCAACGACTGGCTGCGACCCAGACCGCCATCCGCGAGCAGGAAATCCAGTTGCGGCGTAATCGCGCCATTTTGTCGGCACAACTCCGCGCGCGGCAGGCGATGGGGGATGATCCCTGGCTCAAGGTATTTCTCAGCCCCACCGACCCCGCGCGCACCGGCCGTTGGCTGACCTATCTGCAATACCTCCAGCAGTCCCAGATCGATCAGATCGACGCCGCCCGCGACCAACTCACCGAACTCGCGCGACTGCGCGCGGCTGCACGCGAAGAACAGGAAACGACCTCCCGATTGCTGGCGGAGCAGGTTGCGGTGACCGAAAGTCTGCGGCAGGCACGGGCCGAGCGCGAGCGGGCAGTGAGACGTCTGGCTGGTACATTGGCCAGCCAGGGCGAAGCCATTGAACAACTGCGGTCGGATCGCGCGCGCCTGGAAAGGGTCGTGGCCGACTTGCCCACAGGCAAGACCGCCCAACAGGCGCCCTCATCAAAGGAAGTCCTTGCCGTCCCCTCAGCCTCAGCCACCTTCCCCAGAGGTTCTTTCCGCCACCTCAAGGGCCGCCTCGGCTGGCCGGTCCAGGGCGTGATCAAGGCACGTTTCGGGACCGAGCGCCAGGAAGGTCGGATGCAATGGCAGGGGCTCTTGATCGGCGCACCGGAAGGCACACAGGTACGTGCCGTGGCGGATGGCGAAGTGCTGTTTACCGCCTGGATGCCCCATTACGGCCTGGTGGGGATCGTGGATCATGGCGGCGGTTTTCTGAGCCTCTATGGCCACAATCAGACCCTGTTCCGCCGTCCCGGCGAGCGGGTGCGCGCCGGCGAGGTGCTGGGGCGCGTGGGAACCAGCGGTGGCCGTGCGACCCCGGCGCTGTATTTCGAAATTCGCCAGGGGGGAAATCCCGTCAATCCGGAGCGCTGGCTGGCTGCGAACCGAAAGTGAAAGAAATTACCCA
>JBATEM010000186.1:0-1684 GCA_049664005.1 Candidatus Macondimonas sp. | reverse complement strand
GCGCCGATGCGCTGCCAGGCCCGTTCCGGATCGATGCGGTAGCGCGCGGGATCGGCCAGGGCTGTGTTGTCGGCCTCCGCCCAGGCCAGGCGGCCCGCGCGATCCAGGGCTTCCCCCAGATGATCGTGCAGCGCGGCCAGATGGCGCACATCATCCACGGCGTAATCCAGTTCGGAGGCGCTCAAGGGTCGCCGCGACCAATCGCTGCGGGTGTGCAGCTTGGACAGCGCGACGCCCAGCAGATTTTGCACCAGGGCGGCATAACCGATCTGTTGGCCATGCCCCAACAGGCTGGCGGCAATCTGGGTGTCGAATAGCGGCGCAGGCAGGCGTTCGGGCCGTGCCCGATGGAACAGCTCCAGATCCTGCCCGCCGGCGTGCAGAATCTTGACCGTCTCCGGGGCGTCCAGCAGTGCGAACAACGCCGTCCAGTCGGGAAGGGCGAGCGGATCCAGCAGCGCCAGCCCCCTGGGACTTGCGAGCTGGATCAGGCACAACTGGGCGTGGTAGGTGCGCTCCCGGACGAATTCCGTGTCCATGCCCAGCCAGGGCACCCCGGACCAGTCCGCCACCAGGCGTTCGAGGGCAGGGGCGGTATGGATGAAGACAAAATCGGACATGGGCAGATCAAACCGTGGCGGGGCCCGGGATGGGCATTTGCTATGATGCCATGGCCGTAACGGCAGACGGGGAGATTCGGACCGGTGCACCTGCACATTTTGGGTATCTGCGGGACGTTCATGGGCGGGATCGCGGCCCTGGCGCAGGCGGCGGGGCACCGTGTCACCGGCTCGGACCAGCACGTCTATCCCCCCATGAGCGACCAGTTGCGCGAGTTGGGCATCGCGGTATGGGAAGGCTATGACCCCGCCCATCTCAATCCCGTGCCCGATTGTGTGGTGGTGGGCAATGTCATCAGCCGCGGCAATCCGCTACTCGAAGCGGTCCTCGACCGCGGACTCCCCTACCTCTCCGGCCCCGAATGGCTGGCGCGCCATATTCTGGCGGAGCGCTGGGTACTCGCCGTTGCCGGCACCCACGGCAAGACCACGACCGCCAGCCTGCTGGCCCACATCCTCGATGCCGCGCATCTGGCGCCGGGTTTTCTCATTGGCGGCGTGCCGGGCAACTTCGGCCGCTCCGCCCGGCTGGGGCAAGCGCCATTCTTCGTAGTGGAGGCGGATGAATACGACACCGCGTTTTTCGACAAGCGCGCCAAGTTCGTCCATTACCGCCCGCGCACGCTGATTCTCAACAACCTGGAATACGATCACGCGGACATCTATCCCGATCTGGCAGCGATCCAGCGCCAATTCCATCACCTGATCCGCACCGTGCCCGGCAACGGGGCGCTGATCGTCAACGGCGAGGACAAGGCGCTGGCCGAGACCCTGGCCATGGGCTGCTGGACGCCGGTCATCCCCTTCGGTCGCACGGAGGGCTGGCATGCGCGCCTGTCGAGCGATGACGGCAGCGCCTTCGAGGTGTGGGAGGGCGCGTCCCGTCGGGGTCAGGTCGAATGGTCTGCATTCGGCGCGCACAACGTGGCCAATGCGCTGGCCGCCCTGCTGGCTGCGCGCCATGCGGGTGTTCCCCTGGAAATCGGTTGCGCGGCGCTGGCCACTTTCGCCGGGGTGCGGCGGCGGCTGGAACAGCGGGGAGTGCAAGCTGGGGTGACCGTTTT
>JBATEM010000185.1:0-9588 GCA_049664005.1 Candidatus Macondimonas sp. | reverse complement strand
ACTGGCCGGCGCCGCTTCGAGGCCATGCAGCAGCATTACCGCGATCAGTTTCCAGGCGCGCCGCTGGGCATGACGCTGGAGCTGATCTATGGCCATGCCTGGGCGCCCGATCAGCCCCGATCCATTGTCCGGGACGGTGAGGTGCATGTGCCCTTGTCCAGTCTGCGGCGCGGCAGCGGAAGCGGTTCGTGACGCCGGCTCGGGGATGGTTCATCACCGGCACCGATACCGGGGTTGGCAAGACCCATGTGGCTTGCGGCCTGTTGCAGGTGCTGGCAGCGGAAGGCATACGTGCCGCGGGGTTTAAGCCGGTGGCGACCGGTTGCATGGGACCGGTCGGCGCATTGCGTAACGACGATGCGCTCGCTCTCATGGCGGCGGGCGGGGTGGCAGCGGCCTATGAGACCATCAATCCCTATGCCTTCGCGCCGCCCATTGCGCCTCATCTCGCTGCCCAGGCCGCAGGCATCGCCATTCGCCCTGCGCCGATCCTGCGGGCTTTCGCCTCCTTGGCCGGGCAGGCCGAGGCCGTGGTGGTGGAGGGCGCCGGGGGCTGGCGCGTGCCGTTGGGGGAAGATTGGGAAATGGGTGATCTGGCTCGCCAACTGCGCTTGCCGGTGATCCTGGTGGTGGGAATGCGGCTGGGTTGCCTGAATCATGCGCTGCTGTCCGCGCAGGCCATTGGCGATCTGCTCTGTGGCTGGGTCGCGAATGAAGTGGATGCCGGCATGGATGCCATGGCGGGTAATCTGGCAAGTCTGCGGGAGCGATTGCCGGCGCCTTGTCTTGGCGTGGTGCCCTTTGGACGCCCCGCACAGGATTATCTGGATCGGTCCTTTGAGCGCAAATTCCAGGCCTGAAATTGGCTGGATGACAGCCGATTGGCTTGCAGCACTGATACTGATCAAGTACGATTTGCAGGCTTTCTGGTACCCCCTGATGTGCCTGACCATCCGGCTCGGTCGGAGGAGATGGCCCCCGGTCGATCACGGGAGGTGTCGATGGATTCTTCCAGCGAGCCCCTGACGGAACAGCCGTTTTGCTGCGTCATCGCCCCGGATGGGTCATTGACCCCAAAGGCTGCCTGGGGTTTCGGGGTGATTGCCTGCGCGCCGATCGCCATCGGCGCCTTTTGGGCCGGGGTCATGGGATTGTGGCCCATCCTGCCCTTTTCAGGCCTTGAAAGCCTTGCGGTCATCTGGACCTTGCGACATTGCCTGCGCCGCAATGCCTATCGCGAAGTGGTCCGTATCGAATCGGATCGCATCCGGGTTGAGTCGGGCCATCAAGGTCCGCAACAGATCACGGATTTCGAACGATCCTGGGCGCGCGTGCGCTTGGACGCTGCGGTCGAGCCCTCCCGCCTTTGGCTGGTGTGCAGAGATCAATACCTGGAACTGGGTCGGGGTTTGAGCGAGCTGGAGCGTCGGCGTTTGGCGCAACGATTGAAAGAAGTGATGGAACCAGGGTTTCAGTCTGAGCAAGCCCTTTGGACCAAGGCATGAGGAGTGCGAGAGGCATGATTGGTAAGCGGATGCGCGGCGTATGGGAATCAACGATCCTGGCTGCGACCTTGGCAGGAGCGGGCATCGGAAGTGCGCATGCCGGGCTGCAATACAATATGCCCGAAGGGGTGTCCGAGATCAGCCGTGGCGTGCATACCCTGCACATGACGATGTTCTGGGTTTGTGTCGCGATTGGTGCATTGGTGTTCGGTGCGATGATTTACTCCATCGTGCGTTTCCGCAAGTCGTCTGGCGCCCAGCCCGCCCACTTCCATGAAAACACGGCCGTCGAGTTGATCTGGACCGCCATTCCGTTTGCCATCCTGGTGGTCATGACGATTCCCGCCGCGGGCCTGCTGATCAAAATGGACGATACCAGCCAGGCGGATCTGACCATCAAGATCACCGGCTACCAGTGGAAGTGGCATTACGACTATCTGGATCAGGATGTTTCCTTCTTCAGCGCACTGGCCCAGGACAGCAACGCTGCGCGTCAGTTGGGCGCCCAGATCGACCTCAAGTCAGTCGATCACTATCTGCTCAATGTGGATCACCCCGTGGTGGTGCCTATCGGCCAGAAAGTTCGCTTTCTGATCACGTCCAACGATGTGATCCATGCATGGTGGGTCCCCGACCTGGCGGTCAAGAAGGACGCGGTTCCCGGATTCATCAATGAGTTCTGGACCCGGATTGATGTGCCGGGTGTATACCGGGGCCAGTGTGCCGAGCTGTGCGGACGCGATCACGGTTTCATGCCGATCGTTGTAGAGGCGAAGACGCCTGAGGACTACGCGGTCTGGCTGGAGGCGCAGCGCGCCGGTAAAGGCACGCAAACCGCGATGATGAATGAGCCGGCCCTCGCTGCCGCCCGTTGATAGAGTGGGAGAACACGCATGACTGACCATGCCTTGGTACACGACGATCACGAACACGGTCCGGATCCCCGTTTCTTCTGGCGTTGGCTGACGACGACCAACCACAAGGACCTCGGGGCGCTGTACCTGTGGTTGTCGCTGCTGATGTTCCTGGTCGGGGGCATGATGGCCCTGGTAATCCGGGCAGAGCTGTTCCAGCCCGGCATGCAACTGGTGCGACCCGAATTCTTCAACCAGATGACGACCATGCACGCTCTGGTGATGATTTTTGGCGGGGTGATGCCCGCTTTCGTGGGCCTGTCCAACTGGCTGTTGCCGGTGATGCTGGGTGCACCCGATATGGCGCTTCCGCGCATCAATAACTGGGGATTCTGGATCCTGCCCTTTGCCTTTACCTTGTTGATTGCCACCTTTTTCATGCCGGGTGGCGCGCCGGCCGGCGGCTGGACCATGTATCCGCCATTGGTTCTGCAGACCGGGCCGGCGTTTCCGTTCCTGATCTTCGCCGTTCACCTGCTGGGGATCTCCTCCATCATGGGCGCGATCAACGTCATCGCCACCATCCTGAACCTGCGCGCGCCCGGCATGACCTTGATGAAGATGCCGCTGTTCGCCTGGTCCTGGCTGATCACCGCATTCCTCATCATCGCGGTGATGCCTGTGTTGGCAGGGGCCGTGACCATGTTGCTGACGGACAAATACTTCGGCACCAGCTTCTTCAATGCCGCAGGGGGCGGTGATCCCGTCCTGTTCCAGCATGTGTTCTGGTTCTTCGGTCATCCCGAAGTCTATATCCTGATCTTGCCGGCCTTCGGCATTGTGTCCCACATCATTCCGACCTTTTCGCGCAAGCCCCTGTTCGGGCATGCGTCCATGGTCTATGCCATGGCAGCCATCGCGTTTCTCTCCTTCATTGTCTGGGCCCATCACATGTTCACCGTGGGATTGCCCCTGGCCGGCATGCTGTTTTTCATGTTCGCGACCATGATCATCGCGGTGCCGACGGGGGTGAAGGTGTTCAACTGGACCGCCACCATGTGGCGTGGCTCGCTGAGCTTTGAAACCCCAATGCTGTTTGCGCTGGGTTTCGTGTTCATGTTCACCATTGGCGGCTTCTCAGGGCTGATGCTGGCCATGGCGCCGGTGGATTTCCAGTATCACGACACCTATTTTGTGGTGGCTCATTTCCATTACGTGCTGGTTCCCGGTGCAATCTACTCGATCATGGCGGCGGTCTATTTCTGGCTGCCCAAGTGGACCGGGCACATGTATGACGAGCGGCTGGGGAAACTGCATTTCTGGCTCTCGACCATTGGCGTCAACCTGACCTTCTTCCCAATGCATTTCTCGGGCCTGGCCGGCATGCCACGGCGCATCCCGGACTATGCGCTGCAGTTCACCACCTTCAACCAGATTTCGACGGTGGGTGCGTTCATGTTTGGATTCTCTCAGCTGCTGTTCGTCTACATCGTGATCAAATGTGTCCGTGGGGGACAGAAAGCCACGGCGCAGGTGTGGGAGGGCGCGGAAGGCCTGGAGTGGACGCTTCCCTCACCGCCGCCCTATCACAGTTTCACGGTCCCCCCCGTGGTTCATTGAGCGCTGGACGGTAAGCGGTGACACGTCCATCGGATGATTCCCGGCACGCCGCCATCCGCCGCACGGTGGCATGGCTGGTGTTGCTGGCCGGGATTTTCTACGTGGCATTTTTTATTGCCATGAGCTTGCGCTGAACGGTGTCATGAGCAAACCAAATCATTCCGGATCGCGCAGAGCCAATCGGCACATCCTGTTCCAGGCAGCGCTGGTGTGTGGGGTGATGTTTGGATTCGGCTTTGCGATGGTGCCGCTCTATCGCGCCTTTTGCGATCTCACCGGCATCAATGGCCGCATGGCAGTCGTGGCCACTGAGACAATGGCGGAATCTGATTCGTCACGCATCATCACGGTCCAGTTTGTTGCCAACCGCAATCAGGACCTGCCCTGGGAGTTCAGGCCGGAAGTGGCCTCGCTTCAGGTGCATCCTGGCGAGGTGCGCAGCGTAGCCTATTTCGCGCACAATCTGCGCGATACGCCCATGATAGGGCGGGCGGTGCCCAGCATCGCGCCGGGAGAAGCCGCCAAGTATCTGCGCAAGCTGGAATGTTTCTGTTTCACGGAACAGCGCTTCGCGGGCGGGGAGGCGCGGGATATGCCCGTACGCTTCTACGTTGATCCCAAGTTGCCCCCGGGTATCGAGACATTGACCCTGTCCTATACCTTTTTCGACGCCGCGCCCCAAGCGATTGTTGGGGATAAACGGGGTGCAGGATCCTGATTTGTAAGCCGCCGTTTCGTGCATCAGTGGCATCATCGCTTCCGAACAAAGACCATTCAGGCATCATCAGAGGACATCTCCAATGGCCCACGCTAGCCCCGACAAAGAGATTTACTTCGTTCCCGAGCCAAGCTACTGGCCCATCGTCGGATCCATCGGCCTGTTCCTGATCGTGGGCGGCGTGTCCACGGGTCTGAACGGTATTTCCTCGGGTTACTATGCATCCCTGCTGGGCTTCGCCGTTTTTGTGGTGATGTTGTTTGGCTGGTTCGGTACGGTCATCCGCGAAAATCTGGCGGACCGGTACAACGCCCAGGTCGATCGGACCTTCCGCTGGGCCATGGCCTGGTTCATCTTCTCGGAGGTCATGTTTTTCGCCGCCTTTTTTGGCGCCTTGTTTTATGCGCGCGCCCTGGCCATTCAATGGCTGGGCGGCGCGGGTGGTGAGTCCCTGACGAATTTGCTGTTGTGGCCTGGTTTCGAGGCCGCCTGGCCCACGAATGGCCCGGAAGCGGTCGGGGGCAAGTTTGGAACGGTGAGTGCCTGGGAACTGCCAGCCCTCAATACCGCCATCCTGCTTACCAGCAGCTGGACCGTGACCATGGCGCACCATGCGGTGCGCGCGGGGCATCAGGCACGAACCAGCCTGTGGTTGGCGCTGACGGTTGCATTGGGCATCAGCTTCCTGGTCTTCCAGGCCGAGGAATACATGCATGCCTATGAGCATCTGAACCTGACGCTGGGTTCGGGTATCTACGGCTCAACCTTCTACATGCTCACCGGCTTCCATGGCGCCCACGTGACCTTGGGCACCATCATGCTGACGGTGATGCTGTTCCGCTCGCTGAAAGGCCATTTTCGGCCGGAGCGTCACTTTGCCTTCGAGGCCACCTCCTGGTACTGGCACTTTGTGGACGTGGTCTGGCTGGGTCTGTTCATCTTTGTCTATATTCTCTGAGGGCTTCAGCGGCCGGCTTTCGCATTTTGGAAAGCCGGCCGCGCTTGTGCCTGTCTCAACACGAGGGTGGCAACAGTCCATGCGGCTGGATGACCCCTGTCGCGATGCCCAACAGAATCATCACGAACAATGCGATGGACAGGCCAATGCGCCAGGTGAGCGCGCGCGCCGTGCGGCCGGTACCCTGGGCGTCTTTGAGCAGGAAATACAGCCCGGAAGCCAGGCTGTAAAGAATGGCGAAGAATGTGGCAATGATAAGCAGCTTGATCAACATGGGCCACGATGACCTGCGCGAGGTGGGGGCGGTTGGCGGTCGTGAAATACAGTCCGCTACTAACCGCGTGGAGGAGGGTGCTGCCGGATGGGCATGCGTCGAAACGCCTATTTTATGGGATTTGGCCTGAGTTGACGCGGCTTGTGGGTCGGGGCGGTTCATGATGGCGAAAACGGGGCGCCGGATTTTCGCGCGCGCATTGCTGATACTCGCATGGGGGGGCGTTCTCGCGCTCTTGGTGGGATTGGCTTTCTGGCAGGTGCAGCGTGGGCAGGAAAAAACTCGCCTGCTGGCAGGTTTCGCTGCTTCTCGCGACACTCCGCCGCAACACGAAGTGGGTGTTGATCAGGCCCGCGCCCTGCTTGAACAAGAAACGGTGTTCGTTCGAGCCTGTTTTGCGGGCCACTACGTGGCGGATCGCCAGTTCCTGTTGGATGGACAGATGCAGGGTGGCCAAGTGGGGTTTGATGTCTGGACGCCGCTCGAACGTGCGTCTGGTGAAAAACTGATGGTCAACCGCGGCTGGGTCGCTCAGGACTTCCTGCGTCGTCCGCTGGTGGCGCTGGAGATCGGGAATGGCGAGCGCGAAGTATGCGGGACGCTGGTTCGGTTTCCCCGATCCGGGTGGGCGCTGAAACCGATGCCAGAGTCAGGGGGCTGGCCGCGGGTCGTGGTCTATCCTGCTCCGAATGAGCTTGAGCAGGTTCTGGGAGCGCCGATCTATCCTTTGTTGTTGCTATTGGATGTGGATCAACCCGGGGGTTACCTGCGCTTTTGGCGGCCGGTGACCATGGCACCCGAGCAACACTATGGCTACGCCGTTCAATGGGCGGCGCTGGCCGTGACTTGGGTGGTGATGACGGTAGTTTTCTGGCGCCGTCGCAGTAGAGGATCAGGACAACCGTGACGAACGAGACTGCGCGTCCGCCTGGGCAATGGCGCGGACGCCTCATGCTGCTGTTGCTGGCGTCCCTGTTTTTTGGCCCCTTGTTGCTGGCTTCCGTATGGTATAGCCATGCCGATCGCTGGCCTTTGCCCGAACAGCGGGCCAATCATGGCCAGTTGATTACCCCACCGCAATCTCTTGCTGGTCTGCAATTGCAGGATCTGCAAGGCCGCCCGCTTGCGGAGGATAGTTTGCAGGGACGTTGGTCGCTGGTCTATCCGGGCCTGCCGACCTGCGATGCGGAATGTGAGAACCTGCTTTACCAGACCCGTCAGGTCCGCACGGCGCTGGGCAAGGACACGGAGCGCGTGCAGCGCATCTACCTGCTGGCTGAGGTTCCCCGGGACCCAGCCCGATTGGAGGCATTGCGCGGTTTGCATCCGGACCTGTTGCTGGCTGTACTGGCATCACCGGAAACCGTGGCGCAGTTCCCTGAGACCGATGCGGCAGCGCTTTGGTCGGGACAACAGCTTTATGTGGTGGATCCTTTGGGTAATCTGATGATGCGCTACGGCGCTACCCAGGAACCCAAAGACATGCTGGCCGATCTCAAGCGGTTGCTGCGCCTTTCCCATATCGGATGATCCACATGCGTAATCCCTGGTTTTTCCGGCTGTGTCTGTTTGCCACCGTGCTCACCCTGGGTCTGGTGATGCTGGGCGCCTATGTGCGGCTGTCGGATGCTGGGCTGGGCTGTCCGGATTGGCCGGGATGCTATGGGCATTGGAAAGTGCCGGCTGAGGAAACCCATGTGGCCTCTGCCAACGCGGCATATCCCGAGCGACAGGTGGTTGCGGCCAAGGCCTGGAAGGAAATGGCGCACCGTTATGTGGCGGGCAGTCTGGGATTGCTGGTGCTTGCCATTGCCGTCCTGGCGTGGCGCCATCGACGTGCGCCGGGTCAGCAGGTGGTCCTGCCGTTGCTGTTGGTGGCGTTGATCGTATTTCAGTCGCTGCTGGGCATGTGGACGGTCACCTTGCTGCTCAAACCGCTCATCGTCATGGGGCATCTGTTGGGCGGCCTGTCGACCCTGGCCCTGCTGGCCTGGATCACGCTGCGGTCTGGGGCGCTTTGGACGCGAGGGGAGGCGCCGGTGCGGGGTCCATGGCGCTGGATGGCCGTTGCAGCGCTGGGCGTCCTGGCCATCCAGATTGCCTTGGGCGGCTGGACCAGCAGCAATTATGCCGCGCTGGCCTGTCCGGATTTTCCGACCTGCCACGGGGAGTGGTGGCCGGTTGCGGATTTCAATGAAGGTTTCGTCCTCTGGCGCGGGATCGGAATCGATTACGAGGGTGGCGTGTTGGATAACCGGGGGCGGGTGGCGATCCATCTCATCCATCGCTTGGGCGCACTGGTGACTTTCACCGTGCTGGGAAGCCTTGCCCTGGCGCTGATCTTTGCGCCGCCACGCCCCATGCTGCGCCGTGCGGGGGCGGTACTGCTCGCGGCCTTGATCTTGCAGGTCAGCCTTGGCGTCGCAACGGTCATGGGCCACCTGCCATTGCCGGTTGCAGCGGCCCACAATGGCGGGGCGGCCCTATTGCTGTTGAGTTTGATCGGGGTGATTCATCTTTTGGCCGGGTCATCACCCAGGGACGTGCAGCGTGGGCACTGAATCTTCCGTATTGCCGGCAGCGACGCGCTCCCCGTGGCGAGCCTATCTCGAACTGACCAAACCCAAGGTGGTGGCGCTGCTGGTGTTCACGGCGGTGGTGGGGATGTTTCTCGCCACGCCCGGCATGGTCCCCTGGAATGTCTTGGTCTTCGGGGGCCTGGGCATCTGGCTGGCGGCAGCCTGCGCCGCGGTGATCAATCATGTGCTGGATCGCCGGGCTGACGCCCATATGGCCCGCACCGAACGCCGGCCGTTACCGACCGGTTCCGTGGGTGTGCCGCAAAGCCTCGTTTTCGCAGGGATTCTTGGCGTCACCTCGATGGCCATTCTGATCACGCAGATCAATGGCCTGACGGCTATTCTGACCCTTGCCTCCTTGGTGGGGTATGCGGGGGTTTATACGGCCTACCTCAAACGGGCGACGCCGCAGAATATCGTCATCGGTGGGGCAGCCGGGGCGGCGCCCCCGGTCCTGGGCTGGACTGCAGTGACAGGGAGCCTGGATGCGCATGCGCTGCTGCTGTTTCTGATTGTGTTTGTCTGGACGCCACCGCATTTCTGGGCGTTGGCGATCCATCGGGTGGAGGACTACGCTCGGGCCGACATTCCCATGCTGCCGGTGACCCATGGGGTGGCGTTTACCCGGGTGCAGATCCTGCTCTACACCGTGCTGCTGGTGGCGGTGAGTCTGTTGCCCTATGTTACGCAGATGAGCGGGCCGGTGTATCTGGTCGGAGCGGTGCTATTGGGCGGGGGGTTTCTTTACTACGCCTTGGCTTTGCGTTTTTCGGCGCGACCGGATTTGCCCATGCGCACCTTCGGCTACTCCATTACCTACCTGATGACCCTGTTCGCTCTGTTGCTGGTGGATCACTACCTGCCCCGCTAAAGGCCCTCGCAGAGCAGATGTTTGTCAAGCGGCCAGCGTGCCGCGCAGCTTGCGCAGGGCGCTGGCCTCGATCTGGCGGATCCGTTCGGCCGAGACGCCATAGGACTCGGCCAATTCATGCAGGGTTGCCTTGGGCTTCTGGACCCAACGCCGTTGCAGGATTTCCCGGCTGCGGGCATCGAGGCCATCCAATGCGAGGCGCAGTTGGG
>JBATEM010000184.1:0-5961 GCA_049664005.1 Candidatus Macondimonas sp. | reverse complement strand
GCCGCACGATGGCCTGCCGCGCCGCCATGCGCCGCACGCCAATGGCCAGCGCAATGGACATCACGGCCGGCAAGCCCTCCGGAATGGCGGCCACCGCCAACCCCACGACCACCATGAACGCCTCGTCCCAGGGCATGCCACGCAGCAGGGCCACGCCGAAGATCGCTATGGAAACGGCCAGGATGACCCAAGTGAGTTGCCGTCCCAACTGGTTCATCTGTCGCAGCAGCGGCGTTTCCAGATTCTCGACCTGTTGCAGCAGGGTGCTGATGTGACCGATCTGGGTGCGACGGCCCGTGGCAATGGCGATTCCCACGCCCATCCCCGCCACCACCAGGGTTCCAGAGAAGGCCATATCCAACTGGTCCGCCGCCGCCGCGGTGGGCGCGACCGCCTCCATTTGCTTGTCGACCGGCACCGATTCACCGGTCAGGATTGCCTCATCGATGCGCAGGCGATTGACCCGCAACAACCGCAGGTCGGCCGGAACCCGATCTCCCGCCTCCAGCAGGACCAGATCCCCCGGCGCGATACGGGCCGCTTCGATGGTTTGGCGGTGTCCGTCCCGCAGTACGGTGGCCTGCGGCGCGATCATCGCCCGGATGGCGGCCAGGGCCTGTTCCGCCTTGCCTTCCTGAAGAAAGCCGATCAGGCCATTGGCCAGCACCACCAACAGGATCACCCCGGTATCCACGACGTGTCCCAGTACCGCGGTCACAGTCGCGCTTGCGATCAGCACATAGATCAACAGGTTGTCGAATTGGCGCAAAAACCGCCGCCATGCCGGTATGGGTGGCACGGGCGAAAGCTGGTTGAGACCCCACTGATCCAGACGCCGCGCTGCTTCCTCGGGGGTCAGGCCACGTTCGGACGAATGGAGTTGCTGCAGCGCGGCCTCGGACGGCAAGGCGTGCCACGGCTGTTCCAGTGCACCGACGGGTTCCGGTGTGGGTGCGGCGTCAGTCGGCGGCATGCGATCGGTGGACATGGTCATTCCTTGTCCGGGGGGCAGCATTTGGAAAGCTCAGGGCACAAGGGTCGCACAGGAGCGGCGCTGCCTGAAACCGCGCTGCCCCGACGAGCTGCACCCGCTGCCGATCCCGGCGAGCAAGGCGGTCCTTCCCGCGTGCCGCTGCGGTCAAGAAGCTTGACTCACCGGTAACTGAGGCTATTATTGGCACTCGAATATGGTGAGTGCTAACAACCGAGTGAGCCACTCAACGCCTTAACACGCCATCCGGCGTTCAACCTGACGAGGAGATCCTCAAGTGAATATTCGTCCTTTGCATGATCGTGTGGTCGTCAAGCGCCTCGAAGAAGAACGGACCTCCCCCGGCGGAATCGTGATTCCCGACTCCGCCACGGAAAAACCCGCCAAGGGCGAAGTCGTTGCCATCGGCACCGGCAAGCTGCTGGACAGCGGCGAAGTGCGCGCCCTGAGCGTCAAGATCGGCGACAAGGTGCTGTTCGCCAAGTATTCCGGTACCGAAGTCAAGCTGGACGGCCAGGAACTGCTGGTGATGCGCGAAGACGACATCATGGCGATCCTGAACTAAGCCATTCATTCCGGCTGATTTTTACAATTTTGGAGGTTTTTCCCAATGGCTGCTAAGCAACTGAAATTCGGTGAAGACGCCCGTGCCCGCATGCTGCGTGGCGTGAACGTGCTGGCCAACGCCGTCAAGGTCACCCTGGGTCCCAAGGGCCGCAATGTCGTTCTGGAAAAGAGCTTCGGCGCCCCCACCGTGACCAAGGATGGCGTGTCCGTCGCCAAGGAAATCGAGCTCAAGGATCGCTTTGAGAACATGGGCGTGCAGATGGTCAAGGAAGTCGCTTCCAAGACCTCCGACGTGGCCGGTGATGGCACCACCACTGCCACCGTGCTGACCCAGGCCCTGCTGCGTGAAGGCATGAAGGCCGTGGCTGCCGGCATGAATCCGATGGACCTGAAGCGCGGCATCGACAAGGCCGTGAGCGCTGCGGTTGAAGAGATCAAGAAGCTCTCCAAGCCCTGCAACGACCAGAAGGCCATTGCCCAGGTCGGCTCCATTTCCGCCAACTCCGACACCGTCATCGGCGACCTGATCGCCAAGGCGATGGAAAAGGTCGGCAAGGAAGGCGTGATCACGGTCGAGGAAGGTTCCAGCCTGGACAACGAGCTGGACGTGGTCGAGGGCATGCAGTTCGATCGTGGCTACCTGTCGCCCTATTTCATCAACAACCAGCAGAGCATGTCCTGTGAGCTGGAAGCCCCTTACATCCTGCTCTACGACAAGAAGATCTCCAACATCCGCGAAATGCTGCCGGTGCTGGAAGCCGTGGCCAAGTCCGGCAAGCCCCTGCTGATCGTGGCCGAGGATGTGGAAGGTGAAGCCTTGGCGACCCTGGTGGTCAACACCATCCGCGGCATCGTCAAGGTCTGCGCCGTCAAGGCCCCCGGCTTCGGTGATCGTCGCAAGGCCATGCTGCAGGACATGGCCGTGCTGACCGGCGGCCAGGTGATTTCCGAGGAGCTCGGCCTGACCCTGGAGAAGGCCACCCTGGAAGATCTGGGTTATGCCAAGAAGGTCCAGATCGACAAGGAAAACACCACCATCGTCGATGGCGCCGGCCGCAAGCAGGACATCGAAGCTCGCATCGAGCAGCTGCGCCGCCAGATCGAGGAAGCCAGCTCCGATTACGACAAGGAAAAGCTGCAGGAACGCATGGCCAAGCTGGCTGGCGGTGTGGCTGTGATCAAGGTGGGCGCTGCCACCGAAATGGAAATGAAGGAAAAGAAGGCCCGCGTTGAGGACGCCCTGCACGCCACCCGTGCGGCGGTGGAAGAAGGCGTGGTGCCCGGCGGCGGCGTGGCCCTGATTCGCGCCAAGCAGGCGATCAAGGGCATCACGGGCGCCAACCATGACCAGGACGTGGGCATCACCATCACCCTGCGCGCCATGGAAGAACCCCTGCGCCAGATCGTCGGCAATGCCGGTGAAGACGGTTCGGTGGTGCTGAACAAGGTTGCCGAAAGCAGCGGCAACTATGGCTACAACGCTGCCACCGGCGAATATGCCGACATGATCGAGATGGGCATCCTGGATCCCGCCAAGGTGACCCGTTCCGCGTTGCAGAACGCGGCCTCCGTGGCCGGCCTGATGCTGACCACCGAGTGCATGATTGCCGAAGAGCCCAAGGACGAGAAGGACGGCGGCCACGGTGGTGGCATGCCCGACATGGGCGGTATGGGTGGCATGGGCGGCATGGACTTCTGAGTTCGCCCCGGCCTTAACGGAAGCCCGTGTTCCGAACCCAAGCACCCCGCCTCCGGCGGGGTGCTTTTTTGTGTCTCTCGATTACGGATTGGAACGGTTTTGTCATCGCGGAGTGCACTGATCTGTCATCTGGCTCCGATAGGTTTGGGATGGCTTCCCGGCAGGAAGTCTTGGCTGCAATCTATTTTTGGGAGTCACTCCATGAAGCACAAACTCATCTCCGTCGCAGGCCTGCTGGCCCTGGCGCCCCTGGCCGCGCAGGCCGAACTGGTCGCGATGCAGGACAGCGAACTGGCCAATGTCAGTGGACAGGGCTTCACCTTTGATTTCAACGCCACGTTCGACCAGACCGTCGCTGGGGTGGACGTCTACAAAAATATTTATGCCTACAGGCTGAGCCCGACCGACTGGGAGCTGGGACAAGACAGCGAAGTCAGCAATCTGGTTTCCGAGCGTTACTTCGGGCGCACCCGCTATTTTGGAAACGACGGCGGCATGAAGTACAGCTACAGCTACAAGTATTGGGGCCGTGACATCTGAAACGATGGCCTACTGTCCCGATCCCGCCGCGGGGTCGGGACGGACCTGATTGCGCATTGGCTTGAAAACCGGTAGTTTATTGGCCCCCTCGCTGTTCCCCAGAGGGCCATCATGGCCGGCATTTACACCCTCACCATCCTCACCGAGTTTTCCGCCTCCCACATCCTGCGCGGGCATCCGGGGCCTTGCTCCCGCCTGCACGGGCACAACTGGAAAGTGGAGGCGGAAGTCGTCGCCGAATCCCTCAACGACATCGATCTGGCCATTGATTTCCAGGACATCAAGGCGGCGGCCCGGGCGATTACCGACCGGCTCGATCACCGCCACCTCAACGACCTGCCCCCCTTTGATCGTGTCAACCCGACGGCCGAGCAACTGGCCCGCTATATTTACGGGGAACTGGGCCGTGATTTGTCGGCCCAAGAAGTGCGGGTTTCGGCGGTGACGATCTGGGAAACCGACCGTGCCAAGGTGCGCTACAGCGAGCGATAACCCCTGGGTTCGGACTGATTTTGCCCGCCAAGCACACCGATTCGCTTCCCCTCCGGCGTCGAAGGCTTTAGCATCGGAATGTTGCAGCCTGGGTTGCAGGGAAGAGATGGGAATGACCCGCTGTTACCCAGATGCGCATCGACTTACATCGGCATCAGCAGATTTTTGAGGACATCGCCATCATGAAGCATCCGGGTCAGGCTGTCGCGGTCGTTACCGACATCGCGGACGTGCAGGGCAGCGCCGATCATCGCCGCATCCCCATCGATCGGGTGGGCATCCGCAGCATCCGCCATCCTCTGCGGGTGGCGGACCGCTCCGGCGCGGTACAGCACACCGTGGCGCGGCTGAACATGTATGTCAGTCTGCCGCATCACCAGAAGGGCACCCACATGTCCCGCTTCGTCGCGATCCTGGGGGAGAACGACGAGGTGCTGACCGTGCGCAGCCTGAATGCCTTGATGGGCCGCATGACCACACGCCTGGAGGCCGACAACGGGTTTCTGGAAGTGGCGTTTCCCTACTTCGTGACCAAGTCGGCCCCGATCTCGGGGGTGCGCAGCCTGATGGACTACGAGGTGACCCTGACCGGCATGTCCACGCCGGCGGGTGCCCAGACCCTGGTCCAGGTGGTGATTCCGGTCACCAGCCTGTGCCCCTGCTCGAAGGAAATCTCCGACTACGGCGCGCACAACCAGCGTTCCCACGTCACTGTACAGGTGCGTTGCCTGGGCGATGTGTGGGTGGAGGACCTGATTGACCTGGTGGAGGCGGAGGCATCCGCCCAGCTCTATGGCCTGCTCAAGCGGCCGGATGAGAAATTCGTCACCGAACGGGCCTACGACAACCCCAAGTTCGTCGAGGACATGGTGCGCGATGTGGCGGCGCGCCTGGATGCGGATGCGCGGGTGCTGGCCTATACGGTGGAGTCGGAAAACTTCGAATCCATCCACAACCACTCCGCCTATGCCGCAGTGGAGCGGGTCAAGGACGCCGTCGCGTAAAGCAAATCGACCGCATCGGGCCCAGCCCGCCCAGCTTGCGGCGCGCTGGGCGCGGACGGCTCAGAAGATGAGCAGCATCACCAGCGCCGCATAGCCGCCGGCCAGCACATCGTCTGTCATTGTCCCCAGTCCGCCGGGCAGCTTCCGATCAGCCACATTGGCCGGCCACGGCTTGAACACGTCGAACAGGCGAAACAGTGCAAAGCCCACCAGCGCCGCCGGCCATCCCGCTGCGCCGCTTATCACCACCGGCAGCAGGGTCAGCCAATAGCCGACCCATTCATCGACGACCAGCATGCCCGGATCGTGCAAGGCGACGAGCCGTTCGGCCCGCCCGCAAACCCACACCCCCACCCCGAACGACAGCACCAGAACACCGATGTATGCCCAGGGCGCAAGCGCCTGCAGCCCGAGCAGGTAAATGCCCATGGCGACCAGCGTGCCGCAGGTTCCCGGCGCCCAGGGGCTGAGGCCACTGCCCAATCCCGTCGCCAGCATCAGGTCAGGATGGCGCCACAGGGATGGCAATTGAGAGGGACGATGGGACTTCGGCTGCTCGCTCACATTTCACGCTCGGCGGTGAAATGATCGAAGCCGGCCCGCGACGGCGCGACGAGGCGGCCTGTGGCATCGCGGCAGCGCACCCCCGGCGCGGTGCTGATCTGGCC
>JBATEM010000183.1:0-4046 GCA_049664005.1 Candidatus Macondimonas sp. | reverse complement strand
AGGTAATGCCGGAGTTCACCGGCGCGGGGCGCAGGGTCATGAAGACTTTCTGGCCCGAATGCAGACCCACCCCGGTGGCCCGGATGGTATTTTTCAATGTGCGCTGCTTGAGCATGCTTCCACCTGTCCTTTCCGCCGTCTTGCCGGTGGGGGACGACTGTAAGACCCCGGGGGGATCACCCCTAATCAACCGGATGGGCGACCGGATTATACCGGATGACGGTAACAGCCATCACCTTGCCGCCCGCCGATTTGCCGCTCAATCGGCTTGACGCCGCAGGAAGGCGGGCACATCAAGGTAGTCCAGGTCGTTTTCCCCAGCTCGCGCGCCACGCTCCGGAAGGCTGCGCTTGCGGGTGATCGCCGGGCGATCAAGCTCGCCATAATTGACCTCGCCAGAGGCATTGCGCTGGACCAGACGCACCGGCGGCTCCTCGACCCGAGCAGGCGCTCGATCAAGACCGGTGGCCACCACCGTGACGCGGATGTCTTCATCCATCTCGGGATCGATGACCATGCCGACCACCACGGTGGCCTCATCGGAGGCGAATTCGCGCACCGTTTCGCCGACTTCCTGGAACTCGCCGATGGACAGTTTTGGCCCGCCGGTCACGTTCACCAGAATCCCGCGGGCACCCGCCAGATCGACATCATCCAGCAGCGGGCTGCGCAGGGCCTTTTCCGCCGCCATACGCGCGCGATCATCGCCGCTGGCCGTCCCGGATCCCATCATGGCCACGCCCATTTCCGCCATGACCGTGCGCACATCAGCGAAATCGACGTTGATCAGGCCCGGACGGGTGATCAGATCGGCGATACCCGACACCGCGTTGTGCAACACGTCATCCGCCGCCTTGAAAGCGTCCAGCAGGCTGATTTTCTTGCCCAGCACCGCCAGCAGCCGCTCGTTGGGAACGGTGATCAGCGAATCCACATGCTTGGCCAGATCGGCGATGCCTTCGCGGGCCACCTGCATGCGCTTGGCCCCCTCGAAGGAGAAAGGCCGGGTGACCACTGCCACGGTGAGGATGCCCAGTTCCCGTGCCACCTGTGCCACCACCGGCGCCGCGCCGGTCCCGGTGCCGCCGCCCATGCCGGCGGTGATGAACAGCATGTCCGCGCCGCGGATCACTTCCTGGATGCGCTCGCGGTCCTCCATGGCCGCCTGGCGGCCGACTTCGGGATTGGCGCCGGCGCCCAGGCCCTTCGTGATGGTGGGGCCCAGTTGCAGCAGGGTGCGGGCGCCGGTCTTGGCCAGCACCTGGGCATCCGTGTTGGCGGCGATGAATTCGACCCCCTCAACCCCCGCGCGCACCATATTGGCCACGGCATTGCCGCCGCCCCCGCCCACACCGATGACCTTGATCACCGCGTTCTCTGTCACGCTATCGACGATTTCAAACATGGCCTGTCTCCTTGTCGCGCGTAATGCGCATTCCGATCCGTTGAAACACCCGGCAACCCCTGCCCGTCAGAAGTTGCTCTGAAACCAAGATTTCATCCGATCCCACAGACTGCGCACCCCCCCGGTAGAGGCGGGGGGCAGCCCCAGCCCCGCGTTGTCAGCGCCATACAGCAGCAACCCAACCCCGGTGGCGTGCATGGGATTGCGCACCACATCCGCCATGCCGGTCAGGTGGTCGGGCATGCCGATGCGCACCTGGGCGTGAAACACTTCCTCCGCCAGTTCGGCCACTCCTTCCATGCGCGAGCTGCCTCCGGTGAGGACCACGCCCGCCGCCGTCAGATCCTCCAGCCCGGCGCGCCGCACCTCCGCCTGGATCAAGTTGAACAATTCCTCGAAACGCGGCTCCACCACCTCCGCCAACACCTGACGGGCCAGCCGCCGGGGGGGGCGGTCGCCCACACTCGGCACCTCCACGCTCTCCTCGCCGGAGATCAGTTGGGGCAGGGCGCAACCGAAGCGCAGCTTGATTTCCTCGGCGTGGTGAGTGGGCGTGCGCAGGGCGACGGCGATGTCGTTGGTGACCTGGTCCCCGGCGATGGGAATCACGGCGGTATGGCGGATCGCCCCTTCGGTAAACACAGCGATATCGGTGGTGCCGCCGCCGATGTCCACCAGGCACACACCCAGGTCCTTCTCGTCCGGCGTCAGCACGGCATAACTGGACGCGAGCTGTTCCAGGATGATGTCCTGCACGTGCAGGCCGCAGCGCTCCACGCATTTGACGATGTTCTGGGCGGCGCTGGATGAGCAGGTGACAATGTGGACCTTGGCTTCCAGACGCACGCCGGACATGCCCACCGGCTCGCGGATGCCGTCCTGTTCGTCGATGATGAATTCCTGCGGCAGGGTATGCAGGATGCGTTGGTCCGCCGGGATCGCCACCGCCCGCGCCGCATCGATGACCCGGTCCACATCCTCCTGGCGCACCTCGCGGTCGCGGATGGCGACGATGCCGTGGGAATTCAGGCTGCGGATGTGGCTGCCGGCAATCCCCACATACACCGCGCGGATTTCGCAATCCGCCATCAGCTCGGCTTCATCCACCGCGCGGCGAATGGACTGCACCGTGGACTCGATATTGACCACGACGCCCTTCTTGAGGCCGCGCGAGGGA
Source organism: Candidatus Macondimonas sp. (assembly GCA_049664005.1). GTDB lineage: Bacteria > Pseudomonadota > Gammaproteobacteria > UBA5335 > UBA5335 > Macondimonas. The sequence goes on along the minus strand of JBATEM010000183.1, from coordinate 1,464 downwards.
TGACTGCCCAGGCCGATGATTTCCACCCGCCCGCCGGGGGTCACCTCCCCCACGATGCAGACCACCTTGGACGTGCCGATGTCCAGGCCGACGATCAAATTGCTTTCCTGCCGCTTGGCCATGTCTACCCATCCTTCTGCGCGCCCGGCATCAGGGCGCACCTTTTGGTTTGATCGAAAATCCGTTGGGATACCGCAGATCCACATAGGCTAGGCTGGCCAGGTCGGGACGCAACCGCGGCAATACCTTGTCCACGAAACGCTTGAGCGGTGGCTGGGGATTGCCGGGACCGAGACGCAATTCCACGCCCTGCTCCAGCGTGGCGCGCCAGCTACCGCGGTGATCCACCACCAACTGCCCCAACCGCACACCCTGGGGTGTGAGCTGGGATTGCAGCAGGCGGTAGGTATCCAAAACCCGCTGTTCGGAGCCTTCCGGGCCATTGAGCAAGGGCAGATCCACCTCGCCCGCCTCGGCCTGGAAGCGGGTTCCGCGCACATCCAGCAGACCCACCTCACCCCAGCGCGCCACCGGCCGGTACTCCCACAACCGCACCACCAACGCATCGGGCCAGCGCCGGCTGACCTGGACCCGCGCCACCCAGTCCAGCCCCCGCAGATCGGCCACCAAGGCCTTCAGGTCCACCTGCCACAGGCTCGCCGCACGGTGGGCGCGCACCGTCTGCGCGATGGTTTCCTGCGATACCTGCCGGAACGGCGCTTCCACCAGCACCCGCTTGAGCGCAAACCAAGCCTGCGCCTGGGCCTGCCAGACCAGCCCGCCCGCGATTCCCATCACCACGCATACGCCCAGCAGTCGGCCGATCCAGCGACGCACGGCCGGAGGCAAAGTGAAGGTCTGTTGGGCCTCAGATCGACTGACCGATCGACGCTGCGACCGGCTTGCCGATCGATGCACCAGGCGCCGACGGTCTGGCGGCGGAATCGCCCTCATGACCGATCCGCCAGACTGGTTTCGAGAATCCGCCACACCAGATCCTCGAAGGAAAGCCCTGCCACCCGCGCCGCCATCGGCACCAGACTGTGATCCGTCATGCCCGGCACACTGTTGAGCTCCAGCAGCCACGGGGACCCCGCCGCATCCAGCATGAAATCCACCCGGCCCCAGCCCTGGGCATCGAGGCCCTGGAAAGCCGCCAGCGCCAGCGCGCCAAACGCTGCCTCTCGCTCCGGCGTCAGGCCACTGGGGCAGTGGTAACGCGTACTGTTCGACCGGTACTTGGCATCGAAATCGTAGAACGCGTGTGGCGTTTCCAAGCGGATCGACGGCAACGCCCGATCCCCGAGGATTGCCACCGTGTACTCGCCGCCACTGATCCAGCGTTCGGCCAGTACCCGGCTGTCCAGCGCCCGCGCGTGATGGAAGGCGGGGAGCAGCTCCTCCGGCCGGCTCACCTTGCTCATGCCCAGGCTGGAACCCTCACGCGCCGGCTTGACGATCAAG
>JBATEM010000182.1:0-10190 GCA_049664005.1 Candidatus Macondimonas sp. | reverse complement strand
GGGATTGCTCGAAAAACGCCCGGAGAAAATCCTGCAGCACACCGTAAAGCTCGTTGAAGCTGGCGTTCTCATGCACCACCAAGCCTTCCACCTGATGAAACATCGGGGTGTGGGTCAGGTCGGAATCGCAGCGATAGACCCGCCCCGGAGCGATCAGGTGCAGAGGCGGCGCCTGGCACTCCATGGCGCGGATCTGGACGGGCGAGGTGTGCGTGCGCAGCAACAGGCCCGGTTCCACATAAAAGGTATCGTGCATCGCCCGCGCCGGATGCTGTTCAGGGATGTTGAGCGCTTCAAAGTTATAGTGCTCGGTCTCGATCTCGGGCCCCTCGGCCACGCTGAAACCCATGGACCGAAACAGCGATTCAATGCGGTCAAGCGTCCGGTTGATCGGATGCAGTCCCCCGCGCGCGATGCCGACGCCGGGCAAGGTGACATCGACCCGCTCGGCCGCCAAGCGGTGTGCCAAGGCTTCCTGTTCCAATGCTTCCCGACGATCCCGATAAGCCGCCTGGAAGCAATCCTTGGCCGCGTTGATGTCCTGGCCCGCGGCCGCACGCGCCTCGGCCGGCAGATTGCCCAAGGCCTTGAGCTGGGCCGTCAGCTCGCCCTTGCGCCCCAACAGACGCACCCGGACCTGCTCCAGCTCGGCCAAATCGCGCGCATTCCGCACATCCGCCAGAGCAGTGTTCACTACGGCGTTCAACTCGCCCACAGACACCTCATCGCATCGGGAGGATCAGGAACGACAAGGGGGAAAGCGCCAGGCTGCTTTCCCCCTCGCCCTTGGACAGGCAGGTCCGCGGACCCACCGGGGTCAGGACGCCAGATTGGCCTTGGCCTGCTCGGCCAATTTGGCAAATCCCGGCTTGTCATGGACCGCCAGATCGGCCAGCACCTTGCGGTCGACCTCAATTCCGGCGGTATGCAGACCATGAATCAGGCGGCTATAGGACAGTCCGCATTCCCGTGCGGCGGCATTGATCCGCACGATCCACAGGCCGCGGAAATCCCGCTTGCGCACCCGCCGGTCGCGGTAGGCATATTGGCCAGCCTTGATGACGGCCTGCTTGGCAACACGATAGATCCGGCTGCGGGCGCCGTAGTAACCCTTGGCCTTGTTCAGTACTTTGCGGTGCCGGGCGCTGGCCGTGACACCCCGTTTTACTCTGGGCATTTCAACATCCTCTCCACATCAACTGTAAGGCAACAAACGATTCAACGCACCGACGTCCGACGCTGTCACCTGGACATGCGAACGCAAGTCGCGCTTACGCTTGCGAGACTTCTTGGTGAGGATATGGTTCTTGTAGGCTTGGCCTCGTTTGAAGCCGCCCCCACCGGTGCGGGCAAATCGCTTGGCCGCGCCGCGGTTGGTCTTGAGCTTGGGCATAATGCACTCCGCGATTGGTCATGCGCCATGGCGCAGTCTGCGTTATTTCTTTTTCGGGGCCAGCATCATCACCATGAGACGGCCTTCCAGCCGTGGATCCTGCTCGACAATGGCGTATTCGGCCAGATCGGCGCGGAGCCGGTCGAGCAATTCCCGACCCAATTCCTGGTGCTGCATTTCACGACCCCGAAAACGCAGGGTTATTTTGGCTTTATCGCCATCGTTCAGGAACCGGATCAGGTTGCGTAGCTTGACCTGGTAGTCCCCGTCGTCCGTTCCCGGACGAAACTTGATCTCCTTGATCTGAGTCAGCTTCTGCTTGCGCTTGGCTGCCTGCTGGGATTTGTTCTTTTCGAATGAGAACTTGCCGTAATCCATGATCCGGCATACGGGGGGCTCCGCGTTCGGCGAGACCTCCACCAGATCCAGACCACTGTCCTGCGCAAGCTGGATCGCTTCACGCCGAAACAAGATCCCGATCTGTTCTCCGGCCGCGTCAATGACACGAACCCGCGGCGCTGCAATTTCATCATTGCGCCGAGCTAATTTTTCCGCAGCTATACCTCAGTCCTCCTCATGCGACGCCACAGACCCAGGGCCGGCGGGAACGTGTCCAGTAAACGCGGACAGCGTCATCACCCCCAAGTCTTCCCCGACACGGGTCCGTACGGCGACGGTGTTTGATTCCATTTCCCGATCTCCGACCACCAACAGATACGGGACCTTCTGTAAGGTGTGCTCGCGGATTTTAAAGCCGATCTTCTCATTCCTCAAGTCGGCCGTGACGCGAACGCCCTGATTTGACAGGATTTGCACGACTTCGGCGGCATAGGCCTCGGCCCGGTCGGTGATATTCATGACCACCGCCTGCACCGGCGCCAGCCAGACAGGCAGCGCCCCGGCATGATGCTCAATCAAAATACCAATGAAGCGCTCCAGCGATCCCAGGATTGCGCGATGCAGCATTACCGGGGTCCGGCGCGCATTGTCCTCGGCGACATATTCCGCGCCCAGCCGTTCAGGCATGGAAAAATCAAGCTGTATCGTCCCGAGCTGCCAGACGCGCCCTAGGCAGTCCTTGAGCGCAAACTCGATCTTGGGACCGTAGAAGGCACCCTCGCCCGGCTGCAGCCGGTAGTTCAAGCCCTTGGCCGACAAGGCATTTGCCAGGGCCAGCTCGGCTCGATCCCACTGCGCATCGCTTCCCACGCGCGACTCGGGGCGAGTGGATAGCGCGATGGTGATGTCCTCGAAACCAAACGCGCCATAGACCTGGAACACCAGGCCGATAAAGGCCGCAACCTCATCCTGGATCTGATCCTCGGTGCAGAAGATATGAGCGTCGTCCTGCACGAAGTGGCGCACTCGCATCAAGCCATGCAGGGCACCGGACGGTTCATTGCGATGGCAGGAGCCGAATTCCGCCATGCGCAAGGGTAATTCGCGGTAGCTGCGCAAGCCGTGATTGAAGATCTGCACATGGCAGGGGCAATTCATGGGCTTGATGGCGTATTCACGATCCTCCGAGGCCGTCGTGAACATGGCGTCCTGGAATTTTTCCCAATGGCCGGAGCGCTCCCACAGGCTGCGGTCGACGATCTGAGGGGTGTTCACTTCCTGGTAACCATTGCGGCGCAACAGATCGCGAATGTAGTCCTGGACCAGGGTATAGATGCGCCAGCCCTTGTCGTGCCAGAACACCATACCCGGCGCTTCTTCCTGGATATGGAACAGGTCCAGCGCCTTGGCGATGCGGCGGTGATCGCGCTTTTCAGCCTCTTCCAGACGCTGGAGATAAGCGTCCAGCGATTTTTTGTCCGGCCAGCAGGTGCCATAGATGCGCTGTAACTGCCGGTTACGCGCATCGCCACGCCAGTAGGCGCCGGCCAGCTTGGTCAGCCTGAAGGCGCGCAGGAAACGGATATTGGGCACATGAGGCCCGCGGCACATGTCGATGTACTCCTCATGGATGTACAGCGCGACGTGCTCGCCGGCAGGGATCCCTTCAAGAATCTCGACCTTGTAGGATTCACCCCGCTCCGCAAACACCCGCATCGCCTCCTCACGGGGCACCGGGCGGCGGATCACCGCGTAGTCATGCGCGGCCAGCTCGTGCATACGCTGTTCGATGCGCGCCAGATCGTCGGGTGTGAAGGGGCGGGGGTAGTCGATGTCGTAGTAAAACCCATCCTCCACCACCGGGCCGATGGCCATCTTCGCCTCAGGATAGAGCTGCTTGACGGCCTGGCCCAGCAGATGGGCGCAGGAGTGGCGCACCACATCAATCCCGGCGGGATCTTTCTCGGTAATGAGTTCGACCCGGGCATCGGCATCGACGGTCAAGCAGAGGTCGACTTCGCGGCCATTGATCCGACCGGCCACCGCCGCCTTGGCGAGACCGGGACCGATATCCGCTGCAATCTGCGCAAGGGTGACCGGCGCGTCATAGTGACGCTGGCTGCCATCGGGAAGAGTGATCGTGGGCATGGGCCGCCTTGGTCTCAGTGGTGACCGGTACGAAGGGCCACATGTGCGGTTGATTGAAAAAAGCATCGCCGTAACGATGCGGGTCCGAAACTGGTAGGCGCGATTGGACTCGAACCAACGACCCCCACCATGTCAAGGTGGTGCTCTAACCAGCTGAGCTACGCGCCTGTATCGAAGGGGAGGCATTCTATCGGCAATCTCCACCGCCGACAAGCCTTTGGCGCACAAAAATCGCTTCCACGCGCCCCATGCCGGGTCGCAGGTGTTGGCCGCAACTGGAAAATCCCGGATTTTCTGCTAACGCTTATAAGGTTGATGAGTCGTTCTGGCACCGGCATGGGAAGAAGCGTCCCTGGCGATGATTCGGACAGACGGCCATCTTTGGCTTTAAAAAAAATTGATGTGAAGGAGACCCAATCCATGAGCACCCCGCAACCCACCTCGATTCGCCCGCCCCGTCTGGCCGAGGCCGAGACGCGCATCAATCCGTATCTGCCGATTCTGGAGAAACAACGACGCGCCCTGCGTGAACAGGGTTTTCCAGATGTCGGCCGGCGCGTGGCTGCGCTGGAAGCTTTGGCGCGCGCCATCGGCGCCCATGCCGATGAATTGGTCCAGGCCGTGCAGGCCGATTTCGGCCATCGCTCGCCCCATGAAACCTTGGCCAGCGAAGTGCTGGGCGCGCTGGCGGAAATCCGCCTGACCAAAGGCAAGATCAAGGGATGGGCCAAGCCCAAGCGCCCCCCGCTCTTCTCGGGGCTACCGGGCGGACGCATCTATTACCAGCCCAAGGGTGTGGTCGGCATCATGGGGGCCTGGAACTATCCCGTGATGCTGGTGCTTTCCCCGCTGATCGGGGCGATCAGTGCCGGCAACCACGTCATGATCAAGCCGCCGGACATGACGCCGCGTACCGCGGAGGTGCTGCAGCGCATGCTGGGCCAAATCTTCGATGAGTCCTATGTTGCCGTGATCACGGGCGATGTCCAGGCCGCCATTGATTTTTCCGCCCTGCCCTTCGACCACCTGATGTACACCGGCAACACCGAAATCGGCCGGCGCGTGATGATGGCTGCAGCGCGCAACCTGACACCGGTCACCCTGGAGCTGGGCGGCAAATCCCCCAGTGTGATTACCGACGATTATCCCCTGGACAAGGCAGCTGCCCGCATCTTGCTGGGCAAGGGCGTCAATGCGGGACAGACCTGCATCGCGCCCGACTATGTGCTGATTTCCCGGCACCGCCAGCAGGCTTTTGTGGAGGCATGGATCCAGGCCGTCAGCCAGCGTTATCCCACACTCGTCGATAATCCCGATGTCACCTGGATCGTCAATCAACGCCATTTCAACCGCATCCAGGCCCTTATTGAGGATGCCCGCGCCAAGGGCGCCCAGGTACTGCAAATCAATCCGGCGCAGGAAACCATTCCCGCCGGCAAGCGCATCATCCCCATGACCGTCATCACGGAAGTCAGTGATGACATGCGGGTCATGCAGGAGGAGATTTTTGGCCCCATCCTGCCCATCCGGGCGGTGGATTCGATGCCGGAAGCCCTGGCCTATGTGAAGGATCGGCCGCGCCCGCTGGCCCTGTATTACTTCGATGAAGATCGCGCCCGCGCGGAACAGGTGATGGCGGAAACCATCTCCGGCGGCGCCTGCGTCAACGACACCGTGGTTCACCTGGCCAACTTCAACATGCCCTTCGGCGGCAGTGGAGACAGTGGTGCGGGGGCCTACCATGGCTTCTGGGGATTTTCCGAGTTCTCGCACAAAAAATCGGTGCAGTTCCAGAGTCGCTGGTTTTCCCCGGGCGAATGGGTCACCAAGCCCTATCCCGCCAAAGCCTATGACTACATGAAACGGGCAGTAGGATTCCTCAGCCGATAACCACCGTGGATCGCGACCCATTTTCTCGGTGCACTCACGAGGATCGGCACACCCGCATGACCCGGGTGTGCCGTTTTTTTCACTTAGCGCTGGCGCTGCTGGCCAGCCTCAACTCAGGCCGGAAGCAGGCTACAATCGGGCGGCGGCTGGCTTCCGCGCAGCAGTTCTTCCCGGCTGTAGCCGTAGGTTTCGCTTTCAAGATACGACACGCCGCTCTTGACGTTCTGCTCGGCGGCCAGACGGCGCTCCGCTTCGGTGGCCATGTTGCGATCCCATTCCAACAGCAATGGGCTGATCTTCTTGAACCAAAGCGGGGGAATCAGCGCATAGAAGAAGGTCGTCGTGTACCCGGCCGGCGCGTGTGGCGCTTCGTGTACCAGCGGCTTCAGGTTCCAGAACTCCACGCTGGCATCCGCATGGTGATGCGCATGGCGGTTGATGGCACACAGGAACCAGTTGGACATGCGGTTGTTGCAGTTCCAGGCATGACGCAGCTGCATGGGCTCGCTGGGCACCCGCACCAAGCCATGGTGTTCCATGTAGTTGGCAAGCTCCAGAGCATTGCGGGAGATGAACCCGATGGCCAGGTAGCCCAGCACACCCACGAAACCGGCCGCTGCGAAGAAGAACAGCGCCACTGCCGCCTCCATCAGCCAGCCACGAATCGCCCGGTTCTTGAAGCTCACATGGTTTTGCCCCATGCGATTCAGGCGTTCCTTCTCCAGATCCCAGGTCATCTTGTACTGGCCCAGGGTGGAGCGCACCACGAAGTGGTAGTAGTTCTCGCCCCGGATGCTGGTGGCGGGATCAGCGGGTGTGCACACCAGGTTGTGATGCCCATAGGGATGGCGGATCGAGAACAGCGTGAACATCCCGAAGGCTTCGCCCAGCCGGCCCATGAACACCGCCACCGGGTTTTCGGTGCGATGGGTCAGCTCATGACCGACGATGATGGACGCATTGGTCGCCGCGACCCCGGCAAGACCCAGCGCCGCCAGCAGCACCACAGCCGTGTTATCGGCGTTGGCGGCCATCAGGTCGTAACCCGTCAGGGACTGCACAAAGCCGCCGAAACCGAAGGGATCGTTGCCCGTGACGTAAAAGCCCAGTAGCCAGGCAAACATCATCACCGTCAGGATGCAGACTACCTGCGAGGCGTACTGGAGGGGATAAAAGATCCAAGCCTGCTCGTAGGTATAAACGCCCTCATCCTTGCCGAAGAACAGATCCCCCAGCAGAATAAATGCCCCCATGAGCACGGCGAATGCCGTGATCACATTCCCGCCTATGAAAAACAGACCGATAGCAATGAGGGACATGGCGGGAAACAGGAAAAATCGGCCGTATTTCCAGATCACCTTGATTGTATTCATAAAAATCATTCCTCCACAGGAACAGCCGGCATGGATTCGATTCAGAGGGTCATCCCACCGCCCGCATCCCGTTGCGCATTTTCTAAAATAATAGGACTTTTCTACTTAACAAGGGTTCAATATCTTGGTTTCATGTCAGTCAACAGCTAGACCGACCGTTCAATTGTAAGCCATAACGAACATCATTGACATGCGTCATGATGTCGCACCCCCTTTCTCGCCGGCTTATGCTAAGCAAGTGAATCAGACAGAAGGCAGCAGCAATGGCAACGGAACAACATCTGGTGGTTTTCGCCCATGGCCGGGACAGCGGTCCCTGGGGCACCAAGATCACTGCCCTGGCCGAAGTGGCCCGCAGAAGGGGATATGCGGTCCTCAGCCCCGATTATTCCCATACCACCGATCCCAAGGTGCGTCTGGCCCAGCTATTGGAAAGCTGTCCGAGCCCTTCCGGTCATCTGGTGCTGGTGGGCAGCAGCATGGGGGGCTACGTCAGCGCGGCGGCCGCCAGCCAACTGCAGGTCAGCGGGCTGTTTCTCATGGCGCCGGCACTCTACTTCGGAGGCTATGAGCTTCCAGGACCGGTACGGGCGCCCCATTGCCTCGTAGTCCATGGCTGGCGCGATGCAGTGATCCCGGTGGAAGTGGGCATCCGCTTCGCCCGGGAGCACCATGCCGAGTTGATCGTCCTTGACGACGATCACTCCCTGACTGCACAAATGGATATGCTGACCACGCTCTTCGCTCAGTTCCTGGGCACGGTGCTTCGGAGCGTCCCGCCTTCCAGCCCCTCCCCGTCGCTTACACAGCCGGCTATCGGGGTGTAGTCTTGCACCGATTTCGTGCACGACCCAATCAATCAAGCAAGGTGGACCATGGGCTTTTACGAAGACAAGATATTCCCGCGTGCCCTGGATATCGCCCTCGCGGGCGCCCGCCAGACCCGCATTGATCTGGTCTCGCAGGCCAGCGGCCGGGTATTGGAAGTGGGCATTGGCAATGGCGCCAACTTGCCCTTCTATTCCGCCAAGGCCAGCCAGGTCGTTGGCATCGAGCCGTGTGCAGCAATGGTGCAGATGGCCCGTGAACGCCTTGCCAGCCTGGAGCGGCAATCGCAGCTGGCGCTGCGGCTGAACCAGTACGATTTACAGGTCGGCAGCGGTGAGGATCTGCCTTTTGCCGATGCGTCCTTTGACACCGCCATCGCCTGCCTGGTGTTCTGCACCATCCCCAATGCCGACAAGGCGGCGCAGGAACTTTACCGGGTGTTGAAGCCGGGCGGCCAGCTCCTGTTCTTTGAGCATGTTCAGGCCGCGGGTGGGGTCAAAAAACGACTTCAGAACTGGATGAACCCGCTCTGGAAGCCGCTTGCCTGTGGTTGTCATCTGAACCGGAATACCCAGGCTGTCTTCAAGAACGCTGGCTTCCATTACGACACCCTGGAAGCGACCAATCATCCCAGGCTGTTCCCGCTGTTCTCCTCGGTCATGATCGGCTCGGCGCACAAGGAAACGGCGCTCCCTGAACCGAAACATTCGTGATTCGATGCGGCGCACGGATCCGTTTCACGGCCCTTCTTGCTTCGGTGTGGTTTTCAAAGTCCTGGCAAGCTCAGGCTGAAGCCCGCGCTTCGAGCGCGGCCACCGCAGGCAGGGTCTTGCCTTCCAGGAATTCCAGGAAGGCACCGCCCCCTGTCGAAATATAGGAAATCCGATCGGCGACGCCGAACAGATCGATGGCCGCCAAGGTATCACCGCCCCCCGCAATGGAAAAAGCAGGGCTCTCGGCAATGGCCTCGGCCAGCACCCGAGTTCCCTCGCGAAACGCCGGGAACTCGAAGACCCCAACGGGACCATTCCAGACGATGGTGCCGGCCTGTTTGAGGAGCGCTGCATATTGCCGCGCTGTTTCGGGTCCAATATCCAGGATCATCTCGGCCTCCCCGACCGCATCCACTGCTTTGACGACGCCTTTGGCATCTTCGGAAAATGTCTCGGCCACCATCACATCCACGGGAAGCGGAATTTCAGCCCCACGACGACGGGCATCCGCCATCAGGCGGCGGGCTTCGGGGATGAGATCGGGTTCATGCAGCGATTTACCGACTGCAAACCCTGCCGCAGCAAGAAAGGTGTTGGCGATCCCGCCGCCGGGAATCAGCAGATCCACCTTGTTGATCAAAGCGTCCAGGATCGTCAGCTTGGTAGACACCTTGGAACCGGCGACAATCGCCACCAAGGGACGGGCAGGCTGGGCCAAGGCTTTTTGCAGGGCGTCCAACTCGCGCACCAGCAAGGGTCCCGCGCAGGCTACCGGCGCGAAACGGACCACGCCGTGGGTGGAAGCCTCGGCTCGATGGGCGGTGCCGAAGGCATCCATCACATACACATCGCACAAGGCTGCCAGCTTGCGCGCCAGTGCTTCGTCGTCCTTTTTCTCGCCAAGGTTGAAGCGCACGTTTTCCAGCAGTACCAACTGCCCCGGCGCGACCTCGACGCCATCCAGCCAATCGCGAATCAGTGGCACCTCTGTGCCCATCTCCTGGGCCAATGCGGCCGCCACCGGCGCCAAGGACGCCTCTGGATCAAACTGCCCTTCCTTGGGTCGACCCAAATGCGACATCACCATCACCGCTGCGCCCGCATCCAGTGCCGCCCGCAAGGTCGGCAGGCTGGCCTTGATACGGGCATCGCTGGTGACCTGACCATCCTTCACAGGGACATTCAGGTCTTCACGTATCAACACGCGCTTTCCGCGCAAATCCAGATCGGTCATCTTGAGGATCGCCATGACAGCCTCCATCGCCGGCCGGGACAAGCTGCCGGTCCGGACAGGAGACCCTGCCCGCGCCGACAGCCTTGATCATTGCGCCTTCATCAGCGCCAAGGCGGTATCCAGCATGCGGTTGGAGAAGCCCCACTCGTTGTCATACCACGAGCAGACCTTCACCAGCCGGCCGTCGATCACCTTGGTCAAGGTCAGATCGGCAGTGGACGAAGCGGGATTGTGGTTGAAGTCCACGGAGACCAGGGGGTCTTCGTTCACGT
>JBATEM010000181.1:0-5807 GCA_049664005.1 Candidatus Macondimonas sp. | reverse complement strand
GCGCCACGCCGCGAGCTGGATCTCCAGCGCCTGCTGGCGCTCGCGCAGGGTGAGAAACTGGCGCGCCCCCTGGGCCTGACGGGCGAGGACCTGCAACTGGCGCCCCATCTCCTCGCGCAGGTCGGTGAGGCGCGCCAGGTTGTCGCGGGTCTGGCTGATGCGAGTTTCGGTTTCGCGGCGCCGCTCGCGGTAGCGCGACACGCCGGCCGCCTCCTCCACCAGGGTGCGCAGTTCCTCGGGCCGCGCCTCGATCAGGCGGCTGATCATGCCCTGTTCGATGATGGCGTAGCTGCGTGGCCCAAGGCCGGTGCCGAGGAACAGGTCGGTGACATCGCGCCGGCGGCAGCGCGTGGCGTTGAGGAAATACTGCGACTGGCCATCGCGGGTGAGCACCCGGCGCACCACGATTTCGCGATAGCGCCCCCACGGACCCTCCAGGCGCCCGGCGCTGTTGTCGAAATGCAGTTCGATGCTGGCCTGGGCGATGGGCGCGCGCTGGCCGGAGCCGTTGAAGATGACGTCGGCCAGGGCATCGCCGCGCAGGTGGCTGGCGGTGCTCTCGCCCATCACCCAGCGCACCGCGTCGATGAGATTGGATTTTCCGCAGCCGTTGGGCCCCACGATGCCCACCCGGTTGCCGGGAATGGGAATCAGGGTGGGCTCGACGAAGGACTTGAATCCGGCCAGCCGGATGGCACTCAAACGCATGAAATCAGTGGCACTGGGCAACGCTCAAGGGGAAGAGTGGATGTATAATGCCGGGTTTCATTCCCCCTTGGGGAAGCTTTCTTTCATCTTTGCCCAGGTGGCCGACCGATGTCCATGCCCGCCCCCGGCGCGCCCACGCCCGCCCTGCTTGAAACCTTCGCCAACCCCAACCCGGAGCGGGACTACACCATCCGCATCCGCATCCCGGAATTCACCTGTCTGTGCCCCAAGACCGGCCAGCCGGATTTCGCCGTGCTGCAACTCGACTATGTGCCCGAAGCGCGCTGTGTGGAGCTGAAGGCCTTGAAGCAGTACATCTGGGCGTATCGCGATCAGGGCGCCTTCCATGAGGCGGTGACCAACCGCATCGTCGGCGATCTGGTCACGGCCTGCGCGCCGCGCGCGCTGCGCCTGACTGCCGAATTCAATGTGCGTGGCGGGATCTACACCACCGTGGTGGTCGAACATCGCGCCCCCGGCTGGGCCGCACCCACGCCACTTCATCTGCCGTGAATGCTGCGGAGCAGCCGCTCCGCCCGCTCATCATCATGCTTCAGCGTCTTTCCTCCATGCCGCCGGCGTGTGAGCCGAGCGCCAAACAACCGTTGAGTCTCTCGCCCAGCGCATGGGTGCTTCCGACCTCCCTTCAGAATCCTAGCCATCGACCGCCCTATTTACGGGCGGACCATCAGCGGCTGTCCGCGTAGCGGACATCGCCGCACACCGCGTCACCACAAGCCGACGGTGGTATCAGCAAGAAAAATCGGGTTAGGGTTATATCTGCAAAGCCACAAGAGCAAGGACTGATACTGCATCTTCATCTCGGCTCTGCTTGGCATAACTATTGCGATTATTGTTGTGTTCTGCCTTTGACTTTAATCCCCAGGGAAGGTGACTCGCATGGTATTGACACCCCCTCCTCATAACGGAAGTACAAACTGGACCTCCCGAAATACGACCGGTTCTCCCGGAACCCCGCGCTTGAGCGTGATCATCCCCACGCTGAACGAGGAAGGCGTAGTCGATCGTTTGCTCGGTGAGCTTATTCAGGGTGCCACGCCGGAAATCGAAATCATCGTCGCCGATAGTTGCAGCACCGATGGCACGCCAGCGATCGTGGAGGCGCTGGCGCTGGCGCATGCGCATCCGGACCTCATCAGATTGGCCCGGTCACCGGCAAGAGGCGTCTCCCTGGCGCGAAATACAGGGGCGAAACTGGCGCGCGGCCGCTATCTGGCATTTCTGGATGCGGACGCCCGGATCTCCGTGGAAACGCTCCTGAAAGGGGTCACCGAAATGGAACAACGCGGCTTGGTCACCGCTGCATTTCGCTTTATCAGTGGCTCGGATTTCTGGGGCGATCGGCTGATTGCCAGCTTGTTCAATTTGTCCATGGGTTTCTTGCAGTACGTGGCACCGACCGCCCCTGGCTCGGCAGGCTATCTCATTCAATGCGACGCCCACGACCGCCACGGTGGCTTCAATGAAACCATGCACTTCGGTGAGGACGTGGAGTATCTGCGCCGGGTCAGCCAGGGGGCAAAATTCCGCCTGTTCAAACAGGGGCGGATCGTGTTGGACATGCGGCGTTTCCAGGAAGAAGGACGGCTGTTCCTCCTATGGAAAATGTTCTATGGCACCCTGGCCCAAATCATCACGCCCGTCATTGAAAAGCCACCTTTTGAGTACAAAAACGGCCATTCTCTCCCCGACCGCACCGCTCCGGCGCACGAAGCACGCCCACAGCCGCGGATTCTGGCCAGCAGCTATGACATCATCGGCCGCCGCCCCCGGCTGATTCCCGCCGAAATGGCCAGCCCAGGCCATTTGTTCAAGCGCCCCTGTGGTCAAACGGACATGATCAGGCTGCTGCGTGAACGGGGCGATCAGATCACCCCCTATTGCCTGGATGACCGTCGTCGTTGTCTGCTGCTGCTGGAAACCCCCAAGCCCATCGATCTGCTGACCGCCAATCCATTTTTCTATGAGGCTCAGCGTGACCATGCCATTCGCATCCATGCCGTCGCCTACAGCGACTTGGAACGCCTGACCGATATCATCCTGCCTGCCGATCAAGCACCGGCCCCGGTCTTTTTGCACAGTACCGGGCGTTGTGGTTCGACCCTGCTCAGCCAGCTGCTGGGGATCACCGGGAATTTCCAGTCTGTCTCCGAACCCGACTTTTACAGCCAGGCTGTGATCCTCTCGCGCCTGGCCGATGGGCAGCGCGATCAGGAGTTGCGCCGATTGATGGACGGGTGTACCCGGCTGCTTTCCCATCACCTGTATTGCCGCGACGCCAAAGCCACCCGGCCCCTCATCAAGCTGCGCAGCTGGTGTCTTTTCGCGGCCCCATTATTCGAACCACTCTCGGGCCGCTGGCACAACATTTTTCTCTACCGCGACCCACTCCCCACCATCAATTCCTTCCTCAATGCCTATTTTTCCAAGCGGCAATATCACCTCTGGCGACGCTGGAGACTGGACAGCCTGCTGCTGTCCACTCTGGGCGCCCTTCCCTTTGCAAGTAAAACACTGGGCGCAACCGTACCGTTGTTCAACCACGCGGAATTCCGCCGAGACGGGCGAAAAAGCGCAACAGGCTATTTCACGCTGCAATGGCTGTCCCACATGGCCGAAAGCACGCGACTCCAACAGCGCAATGCCTTTTTCAGTGCATTGATTCGCTACGAAGAGCTTCTGGATAAACCCTTCGCACAGGTCCACAACCTCCTGTCGTCAATCGGGGAATCGGCGCAGGTGTTGCCACAGGAGGAAGCGCTGGCGGCAGTGCTCGCGCGCAACTCCCAGCAGGGCTCACGTATGCAAAGCAAAGGGGAATACCTCTTATCTTCAGAGGATGAACAGACAGCGCAGGTCCTGTTGCAACGCTGCCCCATCGATTGGCCGCGTCAAAGTGCCGTTTCTTCAATGTGCTGCGAAGGAGGCGTTGGCGATGCCCAGACATCCTTCAGTTGAGTCTCCCTCAACAAGTCCGGTACCGGGAAAAGGAAGGATGTTTTCGAGCGCACTTCGCTTCACCGTTCTGCTCGGCGTGATTCTGGTCTTGGCGGTCGCCTCCCGATCTCTGCCCCTGGAAGCCAACCTGAGCCGCGAAGGACTCCGCGACTTGGTGGCGCTCCTACGCCACTGGGGCTTATCCTGGGGCGCCTTCGGCCCGGTGGCGATCATCATTCTGGGAGTGCTGGGCGTATTGTTCAATGTACCCACTGTACTCGTCCTGATCGCCGTCTCTCTTATCTATGGCCCAGTCACCACCATTGCCCTGACACTGATCTATTGGGCGATTGCCTGTTACTGCGTTTATTTCATCGGCCAACGACTCGGCCACGAATTCGTCGCCCGGTGCTTCAGGATGCTGCCCTCCAAGGCAACTGCCCTGGTCAACGGAAACGGGTTTCGGACAGTGCTCTATTTGCGACTGATGATGTTCGCGGTTCCACCGCTCAATTGGGCATTGGCCACCATCCAGGTCACTCGCCGGGATTATGTGCTGGCCTCAGTAGTGGGAGGACTGCCCCATGTTGTCGTGTGGAGCACGCTCGGCCCCCGGGCAATCGAGCGCATGCTTGGCGCTCAGCCCGGCTGGTGGCATGCCACGGAAATCATCTTCCTGGCGCTGTTTGGATTGGTGCTGACCGGCATCGTGCGTCGGCTACTGCCACCCGCGTAAGTCAGTTTGGAAAAGCGTGTGAATCAAAGGAAAAATTCGAATGCGTAAACTTACCCCCATTCTGATAATGATTTTCGCGCTTATGGGCACTACCGCCAATGGCAATCCGCTTGATCGATTTTTTGAGGGTCGCAACACCTGCGCGGCAACACCGCCTCAACAAGCGCCCGCCGGATTCATGTGGGGCATGACCGCCTACCACATCCCGCTGCCTGATTACGAACTCTTTCCGGACGACTTCCGGGTGATGGCGGAAAATGGCATCCGCTGGATCCGTGTCGACTATGCCTGGAAGCGGATCGAACCGCTGCGCGGTGAGCCCTATGATTTCAGCTATTTCGACATGGTAACTGAAGAAGCGACCCGCAACGGCATTCAGATCATTGCCCAAATCGGCAACGGCTACAATCAAGAACGGGCGGTGTCGCCGGAATGGACAGCTGATCTCCGGGTGGGGGAGTATCTGGACGCCCTCGACCGTTACACTCGCGCAGTCGTGGAACGCTACCACGCCAACATCCACCATTGGTCACTGGAGAATGAACTCAACCTGGATTATCAGCATGTCATTTCAAAGCAGCGCGCCCACCCTTGGTCTCCCGTCGCCAAAAAGCGCATCATTCACACCCTGAACGAGGCTGTGAAGCAAATCGACCGGTCAGCAACCACTGTGCTTTCGGTCGTGACCGTTCCAGGCTATCAGCTTTACATCAAGGAGATGGCGCTGGTCGCTGATTTCGATGTTGTTGGTTTGCATATGTATCCTGCCGTTACCGCACCCGTCACCGAAGGTTTTGCAGACGATGTATGCCGCGTTGTAGCCCAGGCGAAACAAGCGAGTGGGGACAAACCCGTGATCTTCCTGGAGACGGGTTTCAAGACAGGTGGCGGCGAGGGCCGTACACCGGAAGCGCAGCGGATGTTCTTGCGCAACATGGCGGAATACGTTCTGAGATCCGGAGCGGCAGGCTTTTTCTGGTACGAATATCTGGACAATCTCAACGAACCGCACGATCGCCAACGCTACAGCGGGCTGCTGGAAGAGGATCGGACCCCCAAGCCCGCATGGTTCGAGTACGCGGACGTCATCCGCCAATATAGCCCCCAACCCCCCTGACGCCGGGATCACCCAAGTTCACGCGTCATCCAGGGGAAATGGTATGCGGTCCACCGTCCTACCGAGCACGGGGGTGGCGGCGATCGCCTGACCATCCTGCTGTCCACGTCACGCACAGCGCAACCTCGTCTTGTGGGTTCAACGGCGATCTGGTATACAATTTCCGCTTATTTTTGCATGACGCTCGGGACAGGCGATTCTCTATCAAGGAGCAACCGCAATGGCGGCCACCGACCAATCCACCCAGACCCCCATTCATCCGCCGGTGAAAGGCTTCGAGCCTTATCC
>JBATEM010000180.1:0-5207 GCA_049664005.1 Candidatus Macondimonas sp. | reverse complement strand
TCGGCCTGGACCTCGAAGCCCCGATGCCCCTGGCCACGTTTGCGTTCGGTGCGGGCCAGGGCATATTCCGCGCCGGAGCGGGGATGCAGGAACACGGGGAAATCGCGCCCCACCTGGCGATAGCCTTGAGTGCGCATCTCCGCTGCAGTGGCGCCTACCACCACATAGTCCCGTTCGTGCACCGGCAGGCCCAGCAATTCGTCCCGGATCGCGCCGCCGACCAGAAAGGTTTCCATCGTCTGCTCCGTTCAGGTCGACTGGCGCCGGCCTGCCAAGCGCTTTGGCCGCTTGAGGTAGGGTGGCAACTGAGCCTCCACGCGCCGTGGCGCAAGCCCAAAAACGGTTTCCAGCGCATTCGTCTCACAGGCATTGGCCCGCAGGATAGCGATTTGCAAGTTTTCACTCTCCTGCTGCTGGACGCGTTGGGGGTGGAACCGTCGTGCGGATCGCGGGGTGAGATACAACGATACGCCAGATGCGGCCCTGCCGGGAGTCGGACACATACAGGCTGCCATCCGGCCCGATGGCCAGTCCGCTCGGCCGGTAGCGGGCTGCGCCTGGCTGATGGATCTCCTCGGCTCCAGCAAAACCACTGACCAGCGTACGCGCGGCTCCAGAGGGGCCATCCGTCGAAAAAGGCAGGAATTCAACCGTATAACCTGCCTGAGCCAACGGCGCGCGATTCCACGAGCCATGCATGGCAACGAGCGCGCCGCCCTGGTAGGGAGGCGGCAAGCGGTCGGCATCGTCGAACACCAGGGCATTGGGTGCCAAATGGGCAGGGAAGTGCGCCACGGGTGCCTCAAAGGCATGACAGCGGTCTTCCCGCCGCCCATCGCCGCCGTATTCCGGCGCCAGGACCCGTCGTCCCAGATGCGCATCGAAGTAACAATACGGCCAGCCAAAATCGCTGCCGGGGCGGATGCGCAAGACCTCCTCGGCAGGCTGCTCCGCATTGGCGCGGCTATCGTACAGGTCGGGCCACAACGCGGAGAGTTGATCACGTCCATGTTGCACGGCATAGAGGCGCTCTTCCGCCCTGCGCCAAGCCAGCGCAACCGCATTGCGAATGCCGCGTGCCTCCAGCCGCCCATCATACGGGTGGCGTTGGCCGGTTCGATCCGCCGCGTAGCGCCAAATGCCGGCTTGGCGCTCCCGTTCGGGGCAGGGTTCCTGACCCGGCGAACCCGCTTGGCGATCCACGCGCTGGCAGGCATTGGAGGGGGCGCCGACATTCACATACAGCCCGCCTTTGGCATCCAGTGCAATGGATTTGGCGGCGTGTTGGCGTTGGTTGGGGAAACCGGCGACCACCACCGAGGGCTCGCCAAGTGGGCGGCCGCTGGCCGGATCGAGCAGATAACGGCGCACCTGTCGATCCTCGCCGGCGAACAGGACCGCCCCTGCCAAAGCCAGTCCTGTGCCGCCTTCCTTGCCAAACCGGAATCCCGTGTCGGCGCGGCCGTCGCCATCGGTATCCCGGAGTGCGACGATCGGGCCTTTGCCTTGCAGCGCAGGAAATGGCGCCGCGCCGGAACGGGCAGAGCCATCGGTCATGACATAGACTGTTCCATCGGCACTGATGGTGAGGTGACGGGCCGCTCCCACCCCATGGGCAAACACCTGTACGCATAGCCCATCGGCGGGCTTGAGTCCGTCCGGGGGAGGCGGGCAATTGGCGGCCAGGGCCACTGCGCCGCAGCAGTAAAGGAGAAGGCCGAATGCCAGGCGATCAATGAAGCGCATGATGGGTCTCCTGTGGAGAGGAACGATGCGGTGCACCGCTATGGCGCCTGAATGTCCCTTTCGGGCGCAATTCAGGCTTTGGTAGACGCCATGATCCACGCCGCTTGACGGGGACTCAACCAGAATTTGAGACTAGCAAAGTAACGGGTGTCGCTGCGCTCTCCGGATGAATACAGAAGCGAGAAAGCCAATGGACAAGGTGCGCGTGAGCATTACCTATTGCTCGCAATGTCAATGGCTGCTGCGGGCGGCCTGGATGGCCCAGGAATTGCTGCAGACTTTTGGGCAGGATCTGGAGGAGGTGGCTCTGCGTCCCGGAACGGGTGGTGTGTTCGAGATTCGGCTGGGGGATGCATTGCTTTGGTCGCGGGCACGGGAGGGTCGCTTCCCGGAGGCCAAGGAGATCAAGCAGCGTCTGCGCGACCACATCGATCCGGATCGCGATCTGGGTCATGCCGATCGCTCCGGCAAGCATTGAATGCAGCGGGCGCTGGTGATCCTGGGATTGATTTTGTTGGCCTTGGGGGTGTTGTGGCCATGGATTGGGCGGTTGGGCTTGGGTCGTCTGCCGGGTGATCTGTACTGGCGCAGTGGCTCATTTACCGTCTATGTTCCTTTGGCGAGCTGCGTGGTGTTGAGCCTATTGTTCAGTGTGCTGTGGTGGTGGTTGTCCCGGTAACGGGTTTTCCACATGGATCACCTTCGGTACACTGCGGGCCGAATGAGAAGTCAGATGCTGGCCTCTTCGTGGCTGCCAGGCTGACACAAGGGGGTGGATTGCAATGAGAAAAAGCGGATTGATTGGACTCGCGCTGGCGCTTGCCATGTCTTTTGGGCAGGCGGAGGCGGCTGGATACCTCTCCAACAGTGTTCTTGAACGGGCCTACCAAGCCAATATGGCGCTTGATGGGCTGAGCAGTGGTCCCAGGCAGGACACCCTTAACACCCATCCATTGACCGAGCATCTCTTCCTCAGCGCGGGTTATCGATCGAGCGATCAGGAGCTTGGCGGATTCACACTGCCGCTGGATGTACTGTCGGCGGGTGTGGGCGGCCAATATGCCCTGCGCCCGTTGCTGGAAGGTGTTTCCATGGACCTGTTCGGGGGCATGTCCTATCTGAGTCGCAACGACATGCTGTTTGGCACCGACCAATGGCGCGGCTATGGCTTGGGGGGCGGCCTGCGAATGGGAATCCAGAATGCTTTCGAGCTGGAATTCGGCGTGTTGCAGAACGCTTTGGACAATACCCGGGACCATCTGGATGCGGGCCTCTTGCGCTATTCCCTGGGCGCGCTTTATCGGTTGACGCCCAACCTGGGGCTTACCGCATCCTATATGACCGGTGAGTATGAGAAGGATCTGAGCGGACAGGATCTGACCGAGTGGCGCTTGGGCGCGCGTTTCGGATTCTGAGCTTTCCTGCGCCGTACAAGTCGCTCAGGCACCAACAGGTGCATCGCTGTCGCGCTCACACTTTCCAACAAGCTTCCCTTCCCGCGCTGGCGATACCGTATATCAAGGTGGGCGTTGCGGGTGCTCAAGGGGGCCGGGGCTGGCTGGGCGGGATTCAGGCCCGTTTGCGCAGCAGCGTCAGGCCATCGGCCACGGGCAATAGACACAGATCAACCCGTGAATCAGCGTGCCGCGCCGTATTGAAGGCGCGCAGAGCGGTGGTGTCGGCATCCTGAATGGCAAGGTCGGCGACATGGCCTGACCACAGCGTGTTGTCCACCGCGATGACGCCGCCGGGACGCATGAGCTTCAGGCAGGCCTCGAAATAGTCCGGGTAGCCTTCCTTGTCCGCATCGATGAAGGCGAAATCGAAGCGGCCGCTTTCACCGGCGCCGATCAAGGCATTCAGGGTGTCTTGAGCCGGGCGCAGATGCAAACGGATGCGGTCCGCAACCCCAGCCTGGCGCCAGTAGTGCTGGCCGATGGCGGTCCACTCCGGATTGATGTCGCAGGCGATGAGCTCACCGTCCGCAGGCAGGGCGAGGGCCGTGATCAGGGCGCTGTAGCCGGTATACACACCGACTTCGATGGCCCGACGCACGCCCAGGGCGCGGATCAGAAAATCCAGGAACTGCCCCTGCTCCGGGGCGATCTGCATGTTGGATTCGGGCCGACCAGCGGTTTCCTCGCGCAAGGCGCGCGCCAGTTCGGGTTCCCGCACCCCCACGCCGAGCAGGTAGTCGCTGAGCCGGTCGTCCAGTGGCAGGGTCTTGCGGCTCATGTTGGCTCAGCCCCGCTTCATGGTGTCGAAGAACTCTGCGTTGGTCTTGGTGGTCTTCATGCGGTCGATCAGGAATTCAATGGCGGCCAGTTCGTCCATCGAATGCAGCAGTTTGCGCAGGATCCAGATCTTCTGCATTTCTTCCGGCGCAATGAGGAATTCCTCGCGCCGGGTGCCGGAGCGATTGATGTTGATGGCCGGGAAGATGCGTTTTTCGGCGATCCGGCGCTCCATGTGGATTTCCATGTTGCCGGTGCCCTTGAATTCCTCGTAGATCACATCGTCCATGCGCGAGCCGGTGTCGACCAACGCCGTGGCAATGATGGTCAGCGAACCGCCTTCCTCGATGTTGCGGGCGGCGCCGAAAAATCGCTTGGGGCGGTGCAGGGCGTTGGCGTCCACGCCACCGGTGAGCACCTTGCCGGAAGAGGGAATCACGGTGTTGTAGGCGCGCGCCAGCCGGGTGATGGAGTCCAGCAGAATCACCACGTCCCGTTTGTGCTCGACCAGGCGTTTGGCCTTCTCGATCACCATTTCCGCGACCTGCACGTGGCGGGTGGCAGGTTCGTCGAAGGTGGAAGCGATGACTTCCCCGCGCACCGAGCGGCTCATTTCGGTGACTTCCTCGGGGCGCTCGTCGATGAGCAGGATGAAGAGGTAACTCTCGGGATTGTTCTTCAGCATCGCGTTGGCGAGCTTCTGCATGAGCACCGTCTTGCCAGTGCGCGGCGGCGCGACGATGAGGCCGCGGGTGCCCTTGCCGATGGGGCAGACGAGGTCGAGCACGCCCGTGGAAATCTCCTCGGCGGCGGTCTCAAGCACGAACCGCCGGTTCGGGAACAGCGGCGTGAGGTTCTCGAAATGCGTTTTGTTCTTCGCCTTCTCGGGATCCTCGCCGTCCACGGCTTCGACCTTGAGCAGCGCGAAGAATCGTTCCTTTTCCTTCGGCGGTCGGATCTGGCCGGTGACCAGGTTGCCGGTCTGCAGATCGAAGCGGCGGATCTGCGAGGGCGAAACGTAGATGTCCTCGGGGCACGACAGGTAGTTGAAGCTCTGCGAGCGCAGGAAGCCGAAGCCCTCGGGCAGCACTTCGAGCACGCCCTCGGAGAACATCACGCCGCTGCGCTCCGCCTCCTTCTGGAGGATGTGGAAGATGACCTCGTGCTTGCGCATCGTGCCGTAATTCTCGATGCCGAGGTCGCGCGCCATCTGGTTCAAATCGGGCA
>JBATEM010000179.1:0-4708 GCA_049664005.1 Candidatus Macondimonas sp. | reverse complement strand
GGGTGAGCGACAGCACCTCGGCGAGATTGGCCGGGACCGCCCAGAGCGTGGCGCCGGGATCGGCGGCCCATGCCAGGGCGCCCACGATGGCGGTATCCCGCCAGCGATCCCGCGCGCGCCGTATGGCTGAGTGGATCAGCGATTCGCCACCCACCAACGCGAATGCCAGCCATGCCAGCAGCACGGGCTGCAAAAACCCGATTTGCACCAGATCACGCCGGGCCAGCCATCCCACGACGCTCACGGCGCACAGGATGGCCAACAGCGCCTTGGCCTGGGCCATCCTCGGACGCAACTCTTGCCGAGGGGGTGTGAAGGGATCGTTCAGCGAGTTCATGACTGCTCCGCAAGGGTGGCGCGCATCCTATCAAACGGGCGGAGAATCTTAACCGTCCAGTTTTTGTTCTGCTCGTCATCTTATCGGCAACAACCACAAGCTTCCTGAAAAGCCCTGCAGAAAGACATCTCGGCAGCATCTGAAATGATGAGTCCTCGGCTTTTTGACGTGGAAATCATCGTTCAGGGGCAGCCGACGCTGGGCGATGAGGTGCTTCAATGACGCCCCGGCTTTTCGCCGGGGAAATCGCGTTGTAGGCCCGCCGCGCCTCATGCGGCTGCCACTCGCTTCAATGGGGCCCCGGCTTTTTGCCGGGGAAATCGACCGGGTGGAAGCATCGACACTGACCATTCCTTCACCGGGTTTGCCGTAGAGATCGAGCGCTTTCAGCCAGCCTTCGATATTGGCGACGGTCTGTTCGACCAGAACCCGCATGGGCAGGCAGTACACCAGTCGGCGCGGAGTACCGTGATCGAGTTCACCGCTGCGTGTGCCTTGCCGCCAACCGCGTTTCCACAGCCAGGCGAGTACCACCCCAGCGGTTTTCCCCATACCCGTGGGGACATTCACCAAATCCGGCCATGAGTTTTCAGCCAAATGACGTTGAAAAGAGTAGGGCGCGAACCCTGCTTGTGGAGTCGTGCCGTATGCCTTGCCGAAGAAATCCTGATATTCCATGGGTACCGTTATCCTGTCTGTGTTACCCGTTCAACACGAGCCGTATCCGCGCAGGCGCAAGCCGGGCACTTGTCCCGCCATTGCCAGTGGTTATATCGCGGCAATTTCTTGAGGTAATCCAGCAATGATCTTTCGGATCCGTGTTGGCGTTTGACGTGGTATTCGCGTTTTAACCCACCCCCTTGCTCAAACCATGATAAAACCCGAAGCCACTGGCCAGTTTCTGTGGCTCCCTCGTCAGTTCTCTGCATAGATCGCTACGGCGCGGCGCAATCGTTCGGCAACTTGGTGGCGCAGCTCGTCGGGGCGATCACCTCGACATCCGGGCCGTAGCGCAGCACGTCAAGGATGAGTTCGTCGGCACGGCCATAGGGGATTTCCAGCTCGTAGGCGCCGTCGGGCAGCAGGCGGCCCCGCTGTTCGGGGTGCCAGGTCTCATCGGCGATCCAGCGCGCGCGGTGGGGGCTGAAGCGGAGGAGGGCGCGCTGCCTTGCCTGCCCGGAGAAGATGCCGTAGGCCTCGGCGTAGTGCTGGTCGAGTTGAAGGTCGTCGATGTCGAGGGCGAGCTGAGACAGCAGGCGCGGCTCGCCAATCCGCTCCAGGGCGAAGGTGCGCAGGCCCTCGCGTTTGTGGCACCAGGCATCGAGGTACCAGTTGTCGCGGTAGCGGGTGAGGCGCTGGGGGGAGACGCTGCGCCCGGTTTCATCGTCGTCGCCGCGGGCGCGGTAGGTGAATTGGAGCCGGCGTCGCGCGAGCACAGCTTCGGATACGCTCTGGAAGGTGGCGGCCGGCACCGGTCGCCCGGCCATGGCGAGTAGGCGGACGCGGTCGACGGCCTGGCCGGAGCCGAACTGTTCGCGGGCGAGCAGGGCGTCGATGCGCTTGCCCAGCAGGGCGAGCTCCGCTTCCAACAGGCTTGGCTGCAGGTCTTTGATCAACTGGCGGATGGAGACCAAGGCGAACAATTCGGCGGGGCTGAACCAGAGCCCAGGCAGTTGGTAGCGGTCCTGGGTGGTCTCGGCGTAGCGGTAGCCGCCGCGCTGGTGATCCGATTCGATGGGCGCGCCGAGGAAATCCCGCATGTAACCGATGAGCCGGCTGAGGGTGGGGCGGGAGCATTCCAAGTGCTCCATCAGGGTGGTGGCGGCGACCGGGTAGCGCGCCTGCTGCAGGCAGCGATGCAGCAGGTGGATGCGATCGAATTTATCCATGACCGCCAGGCGCTCCGTGCCGTTTATTCTGGCTTTCGCTCGCCAAGCTTAGCTCACGATAAAGCCATGCGACCACGGGGATGAACGATGAGAAGCGACTGGCGAGCTTGTCATATCGAATTGCGATGCGTCGGACTCGGTGGAATGACCACCTGAGCACCGGCCTGTTCGATCCCGGCGCGGGATGAAGTCCATATTATTTAACATAATATCGATTATGCGACCTTGGCGGTGCTCTTTGGGTGTCCTGGTCGGGCGCTTGCGCCCCGCGCCCGACACGGGCAGCGACACAGGCAGAGCCGGCGCGCCCGGTCGGCGGGCTTTCCCACCCTCACCACCACCATGGTTTCCAGATCCAGAGCGGGGCTTGACTATACTCCCAACAAAGTCGATAACGCCCCTTGACGCCCCTGTCCAGTTTTCACTAAGTGCCTGAATTGATGATGGATTCTGATGACGCCAAAGTGGCGTCGAAGTGATGTCATCTCCCTTGCGCTGAAGCCACCTGGGCGCCTGATTCACGTCAAGGCGGGGTCCTGATCGATCCGTCGGATCGCTTCGATCCGTCGGGCGGTCGGGGTGCCTTGATCGTGCGCTGTCTGCATAAGCTGCTGGCAGGATGCTGGGTTTCCCTAACCCAGCATCCCTGCCTAGCGGCGAGCGTCCCTCTTCCTCATGCGCGGTGGACGTATCGGGGCGGTTCCCAGCGGTGCGCTTCACGGGAGCTGAACCCTGCGACTCATGCGCGGTGGACGTATCGGGGAGACCTGGGGAGACCTGGCGCCGGTAGGCGTCCAGCGCGCCATGCAGGAACGGCAAGGCGCGAATCTGCCCGGTGGTGAACCCGTCGGCCAAGTCGGGAGCATGCAGCTTGCCCTTGTGGATGCGCCAGCCCTTCCATGCGGCGCTGACGGCTTCAAATTCGCCAGCCAAGGCCAGCAAGGTCCGCCAGACCTGCGGCGGTGCCTGATCTGCGGCGCCCCATGATGCAACGGTGTCGGCATCGACACCAAACAGCGATGCTGCGCGGTCCGTGTCCAGCCCTGCGCCGAAGTAGCAAAGGGAACGAAAGGACGGGTAACGGCAGCGATCTTGCGGCGATCCGATCCAATCGTCGCTGAAATGCCATTTATCGATTATGCGACTCTAGAAAGGTATCGAAGTGAGCTGAATCATGAGATTCATCGTTCACCAAGGTATGCCGCCCTATTGCCTTTGGCGGTGAGTCGGCATCGCTTCCCTTTTGATTCTTTCTATTTGCCAACATTTCATCGACATGCGTCATTTGAAATCAACTCAATGAGTTGGAGCAACAAACTAAATATCCTTGCCAATAAACCCTAGCTTTCCGGCCCTACGTCGTTTTCCTGAACCTGGTCCTGGGGCATCCCGCCTCGGGTCAGCATCATGGGATCAAGCAAACGATCCAGCTCCGCTTCGCTGAGTTCGGTCATCTCTCGGGCAACTTCGCGCACAGGCATGCCTCGCTCAAGCGCCGCCTTGGCGATCCGGGCGCCCGCTTCATACCCAATCAGGGAATTCAGGGCCGTGACCAGAATCGGATTACGTGCCACGCGGTCACCCATGTGGCTGGCATGCACGACGAATCCATCGATCGCCCGCCCACCCAAAGCCTGGCAGGCCCGGCTGAGCAGGCTCAGCGCGGTGAGCAGGTTATGGGCAATCAGCGGTAGCATGACATTGAGCTGAAAATTGCCGGATTGGGCCGCGACGGTGATGGCGGCATCATAGCCAATGACCTGGGCGGCCACCTGAGCGACCGCCTCGGGGATCACCGGATTGACCTTGCCCGGCATGATGCTGCTGCCCGGTTGTAAGGCTGGCAGGGTGATTTCCCCCAGTCCCGCAAGCGGACCGCTGTTCATCCAGCGCAGATCATTGGCGATCTTCATCAGCACCGCTGCCAAGACCTTGAGATTGCCTGACAATTCGAGGGCCGTTTCCTGGCCCGCGAGGGCAGCGAATGGATTGTCCGTAGCGCGAAAGGCGACGCCAGTGCGCCGTTGCAGGCCCGCCAGGAAAGCGGGAACAAAATCAGGCGGCGCATTGAGCCCGGTGCCGACCGCCGTGCCGCCTTGCGCCAAGGCCAGCAATCGTCCACGGGTGTCCTGCAGGCGGTGGCGGGTCTGGGCAAGCTGGCTGGCCCACGCGCCCAGTTCCTGGGACATCCGGATCGGCGTGGCATCCATGAGATGGGTACGTCCCGTCTTCACCACCCCGTCAAGCGTCGCCGCCTTTTGGGCAATTGCCTGTTCCAACGCCTCGATGGCGGGCAGCAGTTCACGATCCAGCATCAGCACCGCGCTCACGTGGATCGCGGTGGGAATGACGTCATTGCTGCTCTGGGCCAGGTTGACGTCGTCGTTGGGATGGATGGGCCGACCCAGCGCCGCGCCGGCGAGATGGGCGATCACCTCGTTCACATTCATGTTGGTGCTGGTACCGGAGCCGGTCTGGTAAA
>JBATEM010000178.1:0-3586 GCA_049664005.1 Candidatus Macondimonas sp. | reverse complement strand
CAGACCAGCAACTCTTACCAAAAATGGCCCAAGCTCCAGTTGCCTTCCCCCTTGGGCGGGCACAACTGGATGCCCATGTGCCTGAGTCGGGATACAGGCTATGTCTATATCCCGAGCCAGGAAATGGCGATGCTTTACGACAACGACACCGAATTCGAATACATCCCCGGGTATTGGAATACCGGGATGAAGGTGATGAAGGATGTCGTCTTCCCGGCCTGGATCGATCATGATCTGGTCGCGGCGCTGGGTGCCAAGGCCGCCAAGGGCTATCTGCAAGCCTGGGACCCGGTCCAGCAACGCCAGGTGTGGAAGGTTGAGCATGAGGGACTGTGGAACGGCGGCCTGTTGTGCACCGGCGGCAACCTGGTCATGCAGGGCGACGGCAAGGGTTATTTCGCGGCCTATGCAGCGGATACCGGCCACAAGCTGTGGGACTTCGACGCCCAGAACGGCATCGTCGCGCCGCCCATCACCTATGAAATCGATGGTGAACAGTACGTCTCGGTCCTGGTTGGCTGGGGTGGTTCGGTGGGCCTGTCCTTCGGCGCCGTGGGCAATCCGCGTGAGAACATGTATCCCAACGGCCGGCTCCTGACGTTCAAGCTGAATGGCAAGGAAAGCCTGCCGCCGGTTCAGTTGGCCCGGAAGCTTCCTGAACCAGCGGACTTGAAGGCAGAGGGTGACCTGATCGCCAAAGGCGACAAGCTCTATCATCACAACTGCGTCTATTGTCATGGACCGGGGGCCATCGGCAACCCCAACATGAAAGACCTGCGCTACCTGACGGCCCAGGACCACGAGAACTTCATCGCCGTCGTGCTGGGCGGGAGCCATGTCCAAAAGACGGGCATGATCGGTTTCGCCGACAAGCTCTCGGTGGAAGACGCCCAGGCCATCCACGCCTATCTGAACAAGATCAACGAAAACGCCCTGGCAAGGGAGGAGGCTTCCGGTTTCTGGAAGTCGGTGAAGGGGATGATCTACGGCATCCTGGGCGCCATCACGGGCTTCTTCGTCAGTCTGTTCAACTGGATCATGAACTCCGGTTCTTGAGGCCGCGCCACAAGCGCAAGCTCACACAACGCCGGGCGATCCCCGGCGTTTTTTTGTGGCTTCCGAAGGTCACGTAACGGTAGAGAACGAGCAGGGCCGTGAGATGGGCCGCGGGGTCAGGTCAGGCGAGCGCGCACCCAGTCCGTGACGCCGGTGAGCGCCTCACTCAGGCGGCTGGGATCGGTCCCGCCCGCCTGGGCCATGTCGGGCCGGCCGCCCCCCTTGCCGCCCACTTGTTGGGCAACGAAATTCACCAGATCACCCGCCTTGACGCGGTCGGTCAGATCCGCCGTGACGCCAGCCACCAGGCTGACCTTGGACTCACTCACGGTCGCCAGCACGATGGCTGCCGTACCCAGTCGGTCGCGCAGCTTGTCCAGTGTTTCCCGCAAGGCCTTGGCATCCACGCCATCCAGTCGCGCGGCCAGCACCTGCGCCCCTGCCACGGTTACAGCCTGCGCGGCCAGATCCCCTCCCTGACTGGCTGCAAGCCGCGAAGTCATGCGGGCAAGCTCCCGCTCGGCAGTCTTGAGCTGATCCTGCAACTGGGCGATCCGCGCCGGCACCTCAGCGGGCACAGTCTTGAGCAGGCCTGCTGTCTGCTGCAGCAATGCCTGCTGGGCGCCGACGAAAGCCAGAGCGACATCACCGGCCACCGCTTCCACCCGCCGTACCCCGGCGGCCACACCGGATTCGCCCGTGATCTTGAACAGGCCAATGTCTCCGGTCCGGGAGACGTGGGTGCCGCCGCACAGTTCGCAAGAACCGCCGATATCCAGCACCCGTACGGTGTCCCCGTACTTTTCCCCGAACAGCATGAGGGCGCCGCTTTGGCGTGCTTCTTCCAGGGGCAGCACCCGCACCCGGGTCGGCAGGTTGGCCAACACCTCGGCATTGACCAGTGCTTCGATGCGTCCGACTTCCTCGGCCGTGAGCGGCGCGGCATGCGAAAAGTCAAAGCGGGTCTTGTCGGCGTCCACCAGCGAGCCTTTCTGCTGCACATGGGAGCCGAGTACTTCGCGCAGTGCCTTGTGCAGCAGGTGGGTGGCAGAATGGTGGCGCATGGTGCGCTGGCGGCGCGTGCCATCCACCTGTGCCGTTACGACATCGCCCAGCCGCAGCGTGCCCTCGGCGAGATGCCCCATGTGTCCGAATACATCGCCCTGGATTTTCTGCGTGACGCGTACCATGAATCGCAAACCCGCAGCCGTCAATTCGCCGGCGTCACCCGCCTGACCACCGGATTCGGCATAGAACGGCGTCCGATCAAGCACCACGATCCCATCCTGGCCAGCGGTCAGCGTAGGCACCGAAGTGCCATCGTGATACAGCGCCAGCACCTTGGCGTCATCCACCGTTAGAGCGTCATAACCCCGGAATACCGTGGCCGCGCCGGCATATTCCAAGGCGGCGTCCATCCGGAACCGGCCTGCGGCCCGCGCCTGCTCGCGCTGGCGGCTCATGGCCGCCTCGAACCCTGCCAGATCCACCGCAACGCCATGTTCGCGGCAAACATCCTGCGTCAGGTCCAAGGGGAAACCGTAGGTGTCGTGCAGTTTGAACGCCGTCTCGCCGTTCAACTGGCCGCCGTTTTCGGACAGTGTGTGCAGTTCACCATCCAGCATGGCCATGCCGTATTCGAGCGTCTCGAAGAAACGTTCTTCTTCCTGGCGCAGGATCGCCACGACACGCGCCTCGGCCGTCGCCAGTTCGGGATAGGCCTGCCCCATCTCGGCGACCAGATCCGGCACCAGTCGATGGAAGAACGGCTGACGCACGCCCAGCTTGTAACCATGGCGCACCGCCCGGCGCACGATGCGCCGCAGCACATAGCCCCGCCCTTCATTGCCGGGAATGACACCGTCGGTGATCAGAAACGCGCAGGCGCGCACATGGTCGGCGAGCACGCGCAGCGACGGATTGTCCAGATCCGACGTGCCGGTTTCCCGCCCGGCAGCCTGGACGAGGCGCCGGAACAGGTCGATGTCATAGTTGCTGTGGACGCCCTGCAGCACCGCGGCCAGCCGCTCCAGACCCATGCCGGTATCCACCGAAGGCTTGGGCAGGGGATGGAGCGCGCCTTGCTCATCGCGCTCGTACTGCATGAACACCAGGTTCCAGATTTCGATATAGCGATCGCCATCTTCCTCCGGGCTGCCCGGCGGGCCGCCCACGACAGTGGGGCCGTGGTCGTAAAAAATCTCCGAGCAGGGTCCGCACGGCCCGGTATCACCCATCTGCCAGAAATTGTCGGAACCGCCGCCGGGCTTGTCGCCGATGCGGGTGATGCGCTCGGCGGGGATGCCGATTTGGCGCTGCCAGATGTCGTGGGCCTCATCGTCGGTGGCGTAAACCGTCACCCACAGCCGTTCCGCCGGAAGCCCCAGGGTGCCGGTCAGGAACTCCCAGGCATAGTGGATGGCCTCGCGCTTGAAATAGTCGCCGAAGCTGAAATTGCCCAGCATTTCGAAGAAGGTGTGGTGGCGCGCGGTATAGCCGACATTTTCCAGGTCGTTGTGCTTGCCGCCGG
>JBATEM010000177.1:0-2207 GCA_049664005.1 Candidatus Macondimonas sp. | reverse complement strand
CTTCAGCCGCACGCCGGGCGAGCTGCCCGCGACGCCGCCCAAGGCGGGCCAGCACAACGACGAGGCGCTGGCCGACTGGGGATTGTCCGCCACGGAAATCGCACAACTCAAAAGCCTGAAGGTCATCTGAGGCTTGAATCTGCCCCGCGCGGTGGCGCGTACCGCCGTGCGGGGAAGGGCCCAGATCAGGCGTCGTTGCGGCCGATGTCATCCAGGCGGCGCTTGAGCGCCATGCGATCCAGCGATGCCAGCGGCAGGTTGACGAAGATTCCGATGCGCCGTTCCAGATGCCGCAGGGTGTCGGCAAACGCCAGGTGCTTTTCCATCTCCGTGCCCTCGACAGCGACCGGATCCGGCAATCCCCAATGGGCGCTCATGGGCTGGCCCGGCCAGATGGGACAGACCTCGCTCGCGGCCCGATCGCAGACCGTAAAGACGAAATCCAGCGGGGGAGCGCCGGGGGTGGCAAATTCATCCCAGCTTTTCGAGCGCAGTTCCGCGATGGGGTAGTTCTGCCGGCGCAGCAGTGCCAGGGCCAGTGGATGAATCTCGCCCTTGGGGAAGCTGCCGGCGCTGTAGGCCCGAAACCGTCCATTGCCCAGCCGGTTGAGCACGGCCTCGGCCAGGATGCTGCGGGCGGAGTTGCCGGTGCACAGGAACAGGACGTTATAGGGTCGCTCGGACATGGGCGGTCTCTCCATCAAAAAGGGCCGGAAAAGGGCGGGCCAATGGGCACGCGGCGGCCCGCATCAACAGGCGCAGCGCAAAGTCTCCATCAAGGGCGCGCAGATGCTGGCATCGCCTTGGCAGCAATCCTCCAGCAAATAGGCCAGCAGCGCCTGCATGGCGGCATGATCGGCGCGGTAGCGAATGACCCGCCCTTCGCGCGTGTTCACCACCAGATGGGCCTGATGCAGAATGCGCAAATGGGCGGACAGGGTGTTCTGCAGCACCCCCAGCCTCATGGCGATGTCACCGGCCGGCAATCCCTGTGGTCCCTGCTGGATCAGCAGCCGGAAGATGCCGAGGCGGGTGCCATGGGCCAGCGCCGCGAGGGCTTGGAGCGCATCGGGTTCGTTCATGTATT
Source organism: Candidatus Macondimonas sp. (assembly GCA_049664005.1). Lineage (GTDB taxonomy): Bacteria > Pseudomonadota > Gammaproteobacteria > UBA5335 > UBA5335 > Macondimonas. Next base: position 1,120 of record JBATEM010000177.1, on the reverse strand, counting down.
CATGATTCCAGAATTATGGAACTATCGCAACCGGGGTGTTTCGATGCGGCGCGCTTCATCAACGCGAAGCCCTGCTGGCGCAGGACCACGGCCCGGCGGCGGCCTGGAAAGCCATTGCGAAGCCCGCGCGGGCGGCCCATGCGATGACTTGCGGATGGGCGATCCGGATCGCTGTCGGCGCTTGAAAAGCCTCACCGTCTGACGGAATTTACGGCCCCCGTGTTTTCAGCAGCAAGCCCAGCACGGCGCAGCCGGCAATCACTTCGATCACGCTGCGCTTGAAGCGAAACAGGGCCATTGCGGCGACCAGCGCGATGAGAGCGGAGCGCCACTCAAAAGAGCCGGAAAAACCCTGTGGCCACAGCACGTGGTAGCCGAAGAACAGCGCCAGATTGAGGATGACCCCCACCACGGCGGCGGTTATCGCAGTCAGCGGCGCGGTGAACTTGATGTCGCCGTGGGTGGATTCCACCAGCGGGCCGCCGGCGAGGATGAACAGGAATGATGGCAGGAAGGTGAACCAGGTCACCAGCACGGCGGCCAGCGCGCCGGTGAGGAAACGTGATTCCGGCCCGAGCAAGGCATTCGCATAACCACCGACAAAGCCGACGAAGGCGACCACCATGATCAGCGGGCCCGGCGTGGTTTCGCCCAGCGCGAGGCCGTCGATCATCTGTGCCGGCGTCAGCCAGCCGTAATGGCCGACCGCGCCCTGATACACATAGGGCAGCACCGCATAGGCGCCGCCAAAGGTCAGCAGTGCGGCCTTGGTGAAGAACCAGCCCATTTGCGTGAACGTGTGCGACCAACCATAAGCGGCCGCCAGCACGCCCATCGGCACCGTCCAGAGCAGGGCGCCCACCGCAACCACCTTGAGCAATCCCGTCCAGCGGAAGCGGGCGTGCGCGGGTGTTGGGGTGTCATCGTCGATCAGCGCAGGCCCAAAGGACCTGGCCGTGCCGGCATGGCCGCCACCGGTCGTGAATCGGTCCGGCGCGATGCGGCTGCCGAGGGTACCGATCAATGCGGCGCCCAACACGATGAGCGGGAATGGCAGCTTGAAGACAAAGATCGCCACGAATGAAGCCGCTGCAATCGCCCACAGCGCCGGATTCTTCAG
>JBATEM010000176.1:0-1971 GCA_049664005.1 Candidatus Macondimonas sp. | reverse complement strand
GGTCTACCCCACCCTGCTCGCCGCCATCGGCGATGTCGCCCATCCGAGCTGGCGCGCCTCGGCGGTGGGCGTCTACCGACTCTGGCGCGATCTGGGCTACGCGGTCGGCGCCCTGCTGGCCGGACTGGTGGCCGATGCCTTCGGCATTGCACCGGCAATCTGGCTCGTCGCCGGACTCACCTCCGCCTCCGGCGCAGTGGTTGCGGTGCGCATGGCCGAAACCTTGCCAGGGCACACCCGTCAACAAGCGGGGAGCCCATCCAGCGAGTGACTCTTCGGGTCCGCACGGGTGTATTCGCGTTTGGCAGAAATGGGGCGCCCAAAATCCTTGTCCCGACATGCAGTGGGATGGAATCCGCCAGAAAGCGTGATGCGAGCGTTCAGTGCGATGAAAACTGCGCGCCCAAGATTCCAGCATTCAAAATCTGACCGTGGCGGCTGGGTGGTTCCACAGATTGCAGGCGTTCCGGAAACGCCTTCAAGATGGCCGACAGTTGGGCTCACCAGAGGACAGCCCCGACGGCAGCCACCGCGGGATGCCGCGCCAGGCGACGCCAACCGCGAGCAAGGCAGACAACGCGGACAGGGCGAACACCCCGCCGCGCCATCCGGCCGACCACAAGAGTCCACCGAGCGCGCTGCCCATGATCCCGCCGGCCCCGAAGCCCAAGGCGCTATAGAGCGCTTGTCCGCGCCCCTGCAGCGCGCCGGGAAACAGGGCGTGCACATAGCTCATGCCGACGGCGTGACACAGGCCGAAACTCGCCAGATGCAGAATCTGGGCCGCGATCAAAGGCAGCGGATGGCTCGCCAGGGTGCTGGTCAATGCCCACCGCAACCCGGTCAACAGCAAGGCCGCCAGCAACAGGCGCCGCCGACCAAAGCGCTCGAACAGCTTCGGCGCGGCCCAGAAGAGGCCGATTTCCGCCACCACCCCAAGCGTCCACAACAGACCGATGCTGCGGCGGTCATAGCCCAGCCCTTCCAGATAGAGCGTGAAAAAGGCGTAGTAAGGGCCATGACTCAGATGAAGCAGGAACAAAGCGAACAACAACCCGGCCACCCCCGGCCGACGCAACAAGACGCCCCAACTTTGCCAAGCTGCTGCGGCGGGCATGCGTGCAGGCGAACGCTGCAAAAAACCAGCGAACACCATCCCCGTTACCAGGACCAGCCCGATCGCGGGCAGACGCCGCACGGTTTCCATGGGTCCCGTCAGCAGCATCGCCCCGCCCAGGCCAGCCACAATGAAACCCAGGGAACCCCAAAGGCGAATCCGGCCATACAGGCCCACTCGCGCCGGGCCGAGGCGGTTGAGCGTCAAGGTCTCGAAGGCGGGCAGGGTGGCATCCCAGGACAAGGCCAGGGCCGTGAAACTGAGCGCGATGGCTAGAGTGTCCCGAGCCTGCATGAACAGCCCCCAGGCCAACAGGGTCGCCAGCAGGCTGACGCGTAAAGGAAGCAACAAATCACCGCGCCGGTCGATCCACATGCCCACCAGCGGCGGACTGACCAGCTTGGCGCCCATCAGCAAGCCCATCAGGGCGCCGATGACCGGGCCCGCAAGCCCCTGCTCCTGCAGGTACAGGGGCAGGTAAGGCATGAGCAGGCCAAGCAATCCAAAATGAAAGAAATAAAACCCCGCCAGCGGCGCGGTTCGGAGCGGCGCCATCACCGTTCTGGCGTGGCGGGAATCATCGGCGTTGCGCTGCGCACCCCGGCATTCTGGGCGCGGTGACGCAGGTAATGATCCATCAGCACCAGCGCCACCATGGCCTCGGCGATGGGGGTGGCGCGGATGCCGATGCAGGGATCGTGGCGGCCGGTGGTGCGCACCGTCACCGCCTCGCCAGCGCGGTTCACGCTCCGGCCGGGCAGATGCAGGCTGCTGGTTGGTTTCAAGGCAATGCTGGCGATCAGCGCCTGCCCCGAGGAAATGCCGCCCAGCACCCCGCCGGCATGGTTGCTGAG
>JBATEM010000175.1:0-4136 GCA_049664005.1 Candidatus Macondimonas sp. | reverse complement strand
GGTGCGCTGGCCCGTTTTGCGCAAGGCTGGCGGGAACGGGTGCGCGAGCGGATCAGCGATCCGGTCGGTCGCCGGCAATTCTGGGAAAGTGTGCTGGATGGGCCGGTGGCCGAGCGGGTGCTGGACGGGCGCGAAGGCGAGGCCGATACCCTGTTGCAAAACGCCCTGGCGGGCAACCCGCCGCCCCGTGGCGAGGTCTATCTGGTGGGTGCCGGGCCAGGCGATCCCGACCTGCTCACCTTCCGCGCCCTGCGGCTGATGCAACTGGCTGATGTCGTGCTCTACGACCGGCTGGTGACACCACCGATTCTGGATCTGGTGCGCAAGGAAGCCGAGCGGATCTATGTCGGCAAGGCCCGCAGCCACCATGCCGTGCCCCAGGAGGAAATCAACACTCGCCTCATTACCCTGGCCCAGCAAGGCAAGCGGGTCCTGCGGCTCAAGGGGGGTGACCCCTTCATCTTCGGTCGTGGCGGGGAGGAAATCGACCAGTTGGCCGCACACGGCATCCCGTTCCAGGTGGTGCCGGGCATTACGGCGGCTTCGGGCTGCGCGGCCTATGCCGGCATTCCCCTCACCCACCGCGACCACGCCCATAGCTGCGTGTTCGTCACCGGCCATCCCCAACAAACCGCGCTGGGCGTCGACTGGGCCACGCTGACCCAGCCCATGCAGACCGTGGTGATTTACATGGGACTCCAGGGCCTGGCCGACATCTGCGACGCCCTGATGCAGCATGGGCTGCCGGCCCATCACCCAGCCGCGGTCATCCAGCAGGGCAGCACGCCGGCCCAGCGCGTGGTGGTGAGCGATTTGGCGCATTTGGCGGAGGCGGTGAAAGCGGCGGGACTCAAGGCGCCGACGCTGGTCATCATCGGGGAGGTGGTGCGACTGCGCGAGCGGCTGGGCTGGTTTGGTCTTGAGAACCAGTCGGAGAATGCCTTTACCGCGCCGGGGGGGAATCCCTGACTTCCCCCGGGCCGGAGCCGGTCCGGGGGATAAGGATGAACGTGCGGATCAATCGTCGCTGCCGGCAAACCCCAACAGCTGCAACAGGCTCAGGAACAGGTTGTAGATTGAGATATACAGGGTCACCGTGGCCATGATGTAGTTGGTTTCGTGCCCATGCACCAGATTGCTGGTCTGATAGAGGATGAGTCCCGACATCAGCAGCACGAACATGGCGGAAACCGCCAGTGACAACGCGGGCAGCTGGAAGAAAATGGCGCCCAGTCCCGCGAGGAAGGCCACCAGGATGCCCACCATCAGAAAGCCGCCCATGAAGCTGAAATCGCGCCGGGAAGTCAGCGCGTAGCCGGACAGGCCCAGGAAGATTGCACCCGTCCCGCCCATGGCCATCATCACCACCTGCCCCCCGTTGGGCAGCATGGTCAGGTAAGCCTGCACGATCGGTCCCAGGGTGAGCCCCATGAATCCGGTCAGGCCGAACACCGCCGCCAAGCCCCAGACGCTGTCACGCAAGCGGGTTACCAGGAACAACAGACCGAAGTAACCCACCAGGGTGATCAATATTCCCGGATGGGGCAGGTTGAGCACCATGGAAAGCCCGGCCGTTGCCGCACTGAACAGCAGCGTCATGGCCAGCAAGGTGTAGGTATTGCGGATCAGGCGATTGTCGGCCACCTGAACCGGAGCAGTACGCAACATATCGGGGCGAGGCGTGGACATCGGCAGACTCCATACAAGCAAGGGTTGAACAAAAAACGTTCGCCACTGTAATGGACCTTCGGCCGTAAAGCGAAGTTCCCTGAGGTGGCGAGCAACCGGGGCTTTCAGTATCCTTGGCGCAAGCTGATTGCGCACGCCGGTGGGTTGGCAGAGCGGTTGAATGCACTGGTCTTGAAAACCAGCGAGGGTGCGAGCCCTCCCAGGGTTCGAATCCCTGACCCACCGCCAACCCCGGAACGACACGCACCCGACCGTTGGGGCGTCCCATCCATCGCCCGGCCAGACATGCGGATGCCCCATGGACCCACAGCCGCTGCCCCAAGCCATTGACGCGCCGCCTCCCCACGAGGACCGGACTGGCCATTTCGCCGCACTGGACTTGGGATCCAACAGCTTTCACCTGATTCTCGCCCGGCGCCTGGGCAAGCACATCCAGGTCATCGACCGGCTACGGGAAATGGTGCGGCTGGGGGCAGGACTGCGCGCCGATGGCACCATCACCCTTGAATCCCAGCAACGCGCCTTGGCCGCGCTGCACCGCTTCGGCGACCGTCTGCGCGGCATCCCCACCCATCATGTGCGCGCTGTGGGCACCTACAGCCTGCGTCGGGCCTATCGCGCCATGGACTTTCTGGAACAGGCGCGGCTCGCCCTGGGCTACCCGGTGGAAGTCATTTCCGGCCAGGAAGAAGCGCGGCTGATTTATCGGGGCGTGAGCTTCACTCTCGGGCCACCTTCGGGCCGACGCCTGGTCTTCGACATCGGCGGCGGCAGCAGTGAAATCGTCCTGGGCGACGGTATTCACCCGGTCTTCATGGAAAGCCTGCACATGGGCTGTATCACCTACAGCCAGCGCTTCTTCCGCGACGGCCGCATCACCGCCAAGCGCTGGGAGGAGGCGGAAACCGCCGCGCGTCTCGAGTTCCAGCCCGTGGAAGCGCAATTCCGCGCCGCCGGTTGGCAGGAGGTCATGGGTACGTCAGGCTCCATCCGGGCGGTTTCCGCCGCGCTGCAAACCCTGCGCAACACCCCGGTCATCAACCCCGACGGCCTGGCCCAACTGCGTGACCGGCTGATCCGCGCCGGACGCATCGACCGGTTGAATCTGCCCGATCTGGCTGCGGAGCGGCAGCAGGTGTTTGTGGGCGGCGCGGTGATCCTGAGCGCCGCCTTCGCCGCCCTGGGACTGGATCGCATGCTGCCTTGCGAGGGCGCGCTGCGGGAAGGACTACTGGACGAACTGGCCGCCGGCCGGGGCGGGCGGGAAGACATTTGCAACCACACCGTCGAAGCGCTTTCCCAGCTCTACCATGCCGACCGGGGGCAGGCGGCCCGGGTCTGCGCCAGCGCCCTGTCCTTCCTGAAGCAGGTGCAGGACGCCTGGGCGCTGGCGGATGAATGCCATGAGGAAACGCTGCGCTGGGGCGCGATGCTGCACGAAATCGGCCTGGCCATCTCCCACACCGGCTATCACAAGCACGGTCACTACCTGCTGGCCAACGGCGATCTGGCGGGCTTCTCCCGCGACACGCAAGTGCTGGTGAGCCTGCTGGTGCGTTTCCATCGACGCAAGATCATTCGCCGGGAATTCGACATCCTGCCCCTGGAACACCGGGTGCCCGCCTTTCGCCTGACCGTGCTGCTGCGGCTGGCGGTGCTGCTCCATCGCGCGCGCAATCCCGAACGCGATCCACCGATGATGCTGACGCCCACCCCACAGGGGCTTCAGGTGGACTTCCTGGGAAAAGGCCTGACCCGGCGCCCGCTGATGCATGCCGATCTGATCGAGGAACAGGGCCTGCTGAAGCGGGCCGGATTTGCGCTCTCGATCAGCGAGACGGGCTGAGCCCCCCCTCTTACGCAGCGCCGACCACACCCTCCATGGCCAGGGCCTTGAGCAGGGCGCCCTGGGCGCTGAAGAGCGGCTCATCCCCGGGAAGGGATCGCACATAGCGGCCATCCGCCTGCAACAGCCAGCTCTGGGTGTTGTCGCGCAGGTAGTACTCCAGCGCCTCTTCGACCACCCGCCGCTGCAGAATTGGATCAAGGATGGGGAAGGCCACCTCGATGCGCCGTTGCAGATTGCGTTCCATGAGGTCGGCGCTGGCGCAGTACACCTCGGGCTGTCCACCGTTCTCGAAGTAGTAGATTCGCGGATGCTCCAGGAAACGGCCGACGATGGAGCGCACCCGGATGTTCTCGGACACCCCCGGCACACCCGGCCGCAAACAGCACATCCCACGCACGATCAAATCCACCGGCACGCCTGCCTGGGATGCCTCGTAGAGCGCCTGGATCACATCCCGGTCGGTGATGCCATTCACCTTGAAACGGATCGCCGCCGGCCGGCCGGCGCGATGGTGCTCGATCTCGCGGCGAATCCGCTCCATGAGACCGGGGAACAGCGTAAACGGCGACTGCAACAAGCGATGCAGCCGCGGCACCCG
>JBATEM010000174.1:0-2015 GCA_049664005.1 Candidatus Macondimonas sp. | reverse complement strand
CGCCGTCCACCAGCAGCTCCGGCGGCCGCGGCCGGGCGTTGTACTGGGAGGCCATGACGAAGCCATAGGCGCCCGCGGAGCGCACCGCGAGCAGATCGCCTTCCGCGATTCGCAGTGGCCGCGCCTTACCCAGGAAATCCGCTGTCTCGCACACCGGCCCCACCACGTCATAGACCTGTTCCGGCCGCTCGGGATGCGCGCACACCGGCACGATCTCCTGCCAGGCCTGGTACAGGGCGGGGCGGAGCAGGTCGTTCATGCCCGCATCGACAATGGCGAAATGCCGTTCCCCCTGGGCCTTGAGGTATTCCACCCGCGTCAACAGAATGCCGGCATTGCCCACCAGTACCCGCCCCGGCTCCAGCACCAGTTGCAGCGAGCGCCCGGCCAGGCGCTGGCGCAGCGCAGCGGCATATTCGGCCGGATCGGGCGGGGTCTCGTCCCGGTAACGGATGCCCAGGCCGCCGCCCACATCCAGGTGTTCCAGGTGGATGCCCAGGGCCGCCAGCCGATCCACCAGCGCCAGCACGAGGTCCAGCGCATCCACGAAAGGAGCGGTCTTGGTGAGCTGCGAGCCGATATGGCAATCCACCCCAACCACCCGGATGCCGGGCAGCTCCGCCGCCAGCCGGTAGACCGCCTCGGCCTCGGCAATCGGGATGCCGAACTTGTTGTCCTTGAGTCCCGTGGCGATATAGGGATGGGTCTGGGCGTCCACGTCGGGATTGACGCGCAGCGAGACCGGCGCCGTAACGCCATGGGTCCGGGCCACGCCATCCAGCCGCCGGAGTTCCGGGATCGACTCCACGTTGAAGCAGCGGATGCCCATCGACAGCGCCTGCTCCAGCTCCGCGGCGCGCTTACCGACCCCGGAGAAGACCACCTTGGCCGGATCGCCGCCCGCGTGTAGCACCCGCGCCAGCTCGCCGCCCGAAACAATGTCGAAACCCGAGCCCAGGCGCGCCAGTACGTCCAGCACGGCGAGGTTGGCATTGGCCTTGACGGCGTAACAGATCAGATGCGGCTGGTCCCCCAGTGCCGCCGTCATCACCTGGAAGTGGCGCGTCAGCGTGGCGCGCGAATAGACATAGGCCGGTGTGCCGTAGGTGGCCGCCAGTGCTTCCAGGTCGACGTCCTCGGCGTGCAGCCGGCCGTCACGGTAAAGGAAATGATCCATCGGTTAGAAATCACTCGGCGGCTGGGGTTCGGAAGGGGCGGTCGCATCCGGCTCCGGCGTGGCCGGCGTGTCGGATGACGCTGGCTTGGGCTCATCGGCATGGTACAGCTTGCCCTTCTGGCCGCAGCCGGCCAACAACAGCAGCGCAAACAGCAACGGCAGCCAACGAGAGGGGTGCATGGACGGTATCCGCATCGGTGGGGGAAGGCCAAGGCGGCCAGTATAGAGTCCGCGCTCCGGCTTGCCCATGCGGCGGCGCGGATGCAGGCCCTTCACCATGCGGCTTAGCCGTAAAGGCCGACAGGGCATGCGCATCACCTCCCGCCGAGTCAGATTCTCCGCGTCTTCGTCGATGCGCTGGAGAAACGCTGGCGATAACCGAGTCGTCGGCACCCTCAAGCAAACGGCGCGGGATATGGGCACGTCCCCCCGCTTTGAGTAGCAGGCTTTATGAAGCGCATTTGAACTCATGTAATCTCATGGGGACGCCGGCTCTGATCTTTAATTCACGTACCCGGCCTGGAGCGCTTTGACAATCCGGTCAACCAGATGAAGGCGGCGAGAAGCGCTATGAAATTCTCCCAATACCTGATGATGATCGGTCTGGCGGTGTTGTCTGCGTCGGTTGGCGCCGAAGAGATTACCTGTAGAGTGGACACTTACGGGACAACGCGATGCAGCAACGGAACCACGTATCGCACGGATACTTACGGAACGACACGGGGTTCTGACGGCGGTACGTATCGAACGGACACCTATGGAACGATCCGTGACAACAAAGGGAATACCTGGCGCACGGATACCTATGGAACCATGCGTGGCTCAAACGGAACAAGCT
>JBATEM010000173.1:0-1588 GCA_049664005.1 Candidatus Macondimonas sp. | reverse complement strand
CCAGCCAGCGTTCCAAGGCGCTGCCAGGCTGCTCGATCACACGGACCCCCATGAAGCGCTTGGCCATCCATTTGGACATCGCCAAAGAAATGAAGGAACCCCCCATCCCCATGACGGCAGCAAAAACGAGTAACGCAACGGGATTTCCACCCCGTACCGCGACGGCCTGATCCAGGCCCAGCACACGCATGACGATCGTCAACAGCACGATCACCGCGATATTGGTCAAGCCGAACAGAAAAATGCGTTTCATCCAAGTCATGGCGCTCACCGCTGTGCTTTAGGGGTCATGTGAATCGTGGTGCTTAGAAACTGGTGCTTAGAAACGGGCCCTCCCGCGTGCCCTGACGGACATCGCGCCCCTGAACGATTTGCCTGGAGTCAAGCGCAAAACCCACGCGTGGGACCTTGGCAAAGGTGTTTTGTTCCGGAACCCGGACCCATTGTGCCAGTGTGCAACCAAGCCTCGCCACCACATCCCTCTGCGCGCCTTCAACGGGCGCTCCCGACTGGATTTTGCGCGATCGCTGAGGCAGCATGAAGCCCCCATCCTGTGATCTGCCGTGCCGCGTGAACACCGAACAACTGAATTTCGAAGACGCGCTCCAAGAGCTGGAAACCCTGGTGGAACAGCTTGAGCGGGGCGAACTCACCCTTGAACAGTCCCTGGAGCACTTCGAGCGCGGCGTGCAGCTGACACGTCGTTGCCAGCAAGCCCTGCAGCAGGCCGAACAGCGCGTGATGGCCCTGACCCAGCCCAGCGCCGAAGCGCCCTTGACCCCCTTCGAGCCGGATCCTGCGGGATGAATGCCACATCATCCGCATGTCCCATCCTCGGCCAGTGGCGCAGCCGGGCCGATGCCGCACTGGAAATCCGCCTGCCACCGGCCCATGTAGTACCTGAGAAACTGCATGCCGCCATGCGCTACGCCGTCCTGGGAGGTGGCAAACGGGCACGCCCGGCCTTGTGCTACACCACCGGCAAGGTGCTGGGCATTCCCCCGGACTGGCTGGATGATGCGGCCTGCGCAGTGGAATTCATCCATGCCTATTCCCTGGTGCATGATGACCTGCCGGCCATGGATGACGATGATCTACGTCGCGGCCGTCCCACTACGCATCGCGCATTCGACGAGGCGACCGCCATCCTCGCCGGAGATGCCCTCCAGTGCCTGGCCTTCGAATTGCTCTCGCGTCCCCTGACGACGGATGGCCCAACAGCTGCGCAGCAACTGCGCCAGATCCGCACGTTGAGCCGGGCCTGTGGTTCCTTGGGCATGGCGGGGGGTCAGGCCATGGACCTGGCCGTCAGTGCCGGGCAGATTGATGAACGCCAATTGGAAACCATCCACCGCCAGAAAACCGGCGCCCTGATTTGCGCAGCGGTGCGACTGGCTGCGGATATGGCCTTGCCCGAAGATGCACCCGCATACGCGGGACTGGACCGTTGCGCGGCGGCGCTGGGACTGGCTTTCCAGATCCAGGACGACATCCTGGATCTCACGGTCGACACGGCGACCCTGGGTAAACGCCAAGGCGCCGATCTGGCCCATGACAAAGCCACCTATCCGCAATTAATGGGCTTGGC
>JBATEM010000172.1:0-3006 GCA_049664005.1 Candidatus Macondimonas sp. | reverse complement strand
GGCGAACTGGACCCGGCGAACGCGGCCCGGTATACCGAGCGCAATACCGATTTCCAGGCCCGCTGGACAGCCGCGATGGCGCGCTGGGAGCAGCAGGGCGCGCGCCTGCGGGGCGCGCCGGTGGTGGTGCATCACCGTAACCTGAGTTACCTCGTCGACTGGTTGGGTCTGACCGTGATCGGCGAGCTGGAGCCCAAGCCCGGCATGGAGCCGACCGCCGGCCACCTTGCCGAATTGCTGGAGACGCTCAAGGCCACACCGGCCAGAATGGTGCTGCGCGCTGCCTACGAGTCGCCCAAGGCGTCCGCGTGGCTGGCCAGCCGAGCCGACATCGCGGCGCTGGAACTGCCCTATACCGTCGGCGGCTCGCCGGGGGCGAAGGATCTATTCGGTCTGTTCGACGACACCCTGAATCGCCTGCTGCAGGCCGCGCCATGACGCTCGACGGCCTGCAACTGGCCATCCTGCTGCCGGCTTTCGCCGCCGGCCTGCTGGTGCTGGCCAGCCACGTGCCGCTGGGCATGGAGGTGCTGCGGCGCGGGATCATCTTCATCGACCTGGCCATCGCGCAGATCGCGGGTCTGGGCATCGTCATCGCCAGTACGCTGGGCTTCGAGGTGAACGGCTGGCGCACCCAGGTCAGCGCGGTGATCGCCGCCCTGGCCGGTGCGCTGTGCCTGCGCTGGATGGAAAGGAAGAATCCGGCGCATCTGGAGGCGGTGATCGGCGTCAGCTTCGTGGCCGCCGCTTGCGCCGCCATCCTGCTGATGAGCCAGGACCCGCACGCCGGCGAGCATCTGCAGGACCTGCTGGTCGGGCAGATCCTGTGGACCACCGGGGCCGGTCTGCTGCCGCTGGCACTGGTCACGGCCGGCGTGCTGGCAGGCTGGTTCGGCTGCAATCTGAAGGCCTCGCCGCTGGGTTTCTACCTGCTGTTCGCGCTCACCATCACCGCCTCGGTGCAGGTGGTCGGCGTGTATCTGGTGTTCGCCAGCCTGATCGTGCCGGCGCTGGCGGCGGGCGGCCGGTTACCGCGCGCTTATGCGATTGGGGTTGCCGGCTACGCGCTGGGCCTGCTGGCGTCGGGATTGTTCGACCTGCCCGCCGGGGCGGCCATCGTGCTGGCGCTGGTTCTGATGGGAGTCATGACGGCCAAGGGTACGGTAGCGAAACACCAAGCCGATGCATCAGGGCGCTCGGAACCCGGATCCAGTCGCCCGTAACCCTCCCTTGATTGGTCTGCATCAGATGTGCTATGCGCTTGCGTTTTGCGCGCCATGATCTTGAATTACTTGGGGGGAGAACCCTCCGGCCGGATTCCGGCCGCGCATAAGGACATCATGGAGGAGACATCATGCGCAGGATAGGAACAAGCATCCGGCCGTTACTCGCCGGTTGTGTCATGGCGTGGATGGGTACGGCATGGGGAGTGGCGCCAGCACCCTATGACAGTCTCAAGGGTGAAGCTTTCGACCAGTTCGTGATGCGTCTGAAGGCGGAGCCCAGTCTGTTGGCCAGGGACAGGGCGCTTTCTTTCCGCCTCAGCACAGCGCAATGGGACCAGATGGTGCAGGCAATGGACCTGGATCATTACACCTGGGTCTATGCCACAACAGTCAAGGCCAATCAAAGCCCGCAACTGGCGGGCAAACGCATCGAGGCCTTGTCGGTCGTGTCGGTGCGGGCGGGAAAACTGGTACCCATTCCGTTCCAGATTGATGAGCGTGATGAGGATGGCTGGATCTATGAATCCGGCATGTCGGGCAAGATCAAGGGGACCGAGGGGGTATTCGACGCGGACGATGAACTGGTCTTCATGTACCGCGACACAGGCAGTGAACGCCTTGATCCTGCGGTTCATCGCCTGGCCGATGGGCGCATTGTCCAGGAACTCAAGTACGACTATAACGGCAAGACCCGCTATGCCTATGTCGCCGAGGGTTCCTCCCTGCGCGACTCCAGCGACTATGTCCAGTACGACCCGAAAAAATGGGTCCTGGATGCCACGTTCTTCAACTTTCGCAACAACCCCAAGAACATCCTCATGTTCGAGGACTTTCGTGCCAACGCGGGACCCACGCCCACGCATCGGGTGCTGGACACGCTGATCATGGAAATTTCCACTGGGGTCATGGTGCCTTGGCCGCGGGTGACGGTTGACATTCGTAACCTCCAGGCCGAACTGGCTGGCGTCAAGCATGGTCCGGTGCGGGAAGTGCTCAAGCTCAAGATCTGGGTGGTTGTCGCCGGAATTCCGGTGTTTCGCATCCTGACCGACATGACGGTCTACGACCAAGGCATCACCCTGCCCGTCAAACTGCATATTCCCGGCGGCGAGATCCTCACCCGGGTGCTCAACAAGCCCTTGATCGACATCGCTCTGGACATGAACAGCATGAAAGGCGGGCGCTTCGTTTCAGCCGTCAATCCCAGCGGCAAATACCACGCGGTCGATGGCGAGATTACCCCGGAGGAAAAGCAACTCGACATTCGCATTCCCGATGCCACCTGGCTCTGGCTCGAAAGCGGCCGGGGCTGGGATGTGGTGATGAAGTTTGCCATTCCGCCGGACTGGCCGGTGGAAGGGAGGGGGACTTATGTAGACGCGGTGAAGCAAGAAAAATCCTATGCGTATGAAAGCTTCTCCGATGCCCTGCCTCGCTTCGGTTTCCAGGTCACCAAGCTCCCGGTGGGCAAGCTTGACATCGACCTGACCGCCATTCTCTGGTTCCCCGCCACTGTGGGCCAGGCAGGACCCGAGCGTTTCATCAAGCAAATGGACAATCCGCCGCTTCTGGAAATGCAATCGCCGCCCGTTTGAACCGCGTCCTTCACGCCCGGTGCGTCTGCGCCGGGCGTTTCACTTGCCCCCCACTGCAGATGGCACCGCCACCTGCACGGCGCCCGGCTTGATCGTGAGGCGAATCGGCGTGTGACGGATGATTTCTCCATCCCCCTGGACCGGCAAACGTGGCCGGCAATCCAGCTCGATCGATGTCCGCGCAG
>JBATEM010000171.1:0-9665 GCA_049664005.1 Candidatus Macondimonas sp. | reverse complement strand
GGGAAATGGCGACAGTGAGGTAATAGGTGGCGGTGACGTTGCTGTTCCAGGCATGGCGTACCTGCATGGGCTCGGTCGGCACCCGTACCAGGCCGTAATGCTCGATGTAGTTGGCCGCCTCCAGGCCAACATGGGTCAGCAGGGTCACGCCCAGGATGCCCAGCAGGCCATAGAAGCCGGCTGCGTACACGAAGAAGATCACCACCAGCAGTTCCATGCCCCAGCCGCGCAGGGCCTTGTTGCGCCAGTCCCAGGGCGAGTGGCCCATGCGCTGCAGCCGCTCGGCTTCCAGATCCCAGGTCATTTTCTTCTGGCCGATGATGGAGCGCACGGTGAAGTGATAGAAGTTCTCGCCGCGCCGCGCCGTCGCCGGGTCGGCGGGGGTGCAGACCAGGTTGTGATGGCCATAGGGATGGCGGATCGAGAAATGGGTGAACAGGCTGAAGGCCTGGCCCAATCGTCCGATGAAGACGGCCACGGGGTTTTCCGTGCGATGGGTCAGTTCATGGCCCACGGCGATGGAGGCCAGGGCGCCGGCCAGGCCGCCCAGTGCGATGATGCTTAAGGTCGTCCAAACCGTGCTCAGTTCCGCATGGCGCGCCAGGATGTCGATGCCCGTCAGGCTGGTGACGGCGGCGCCGATGCCGAACAAGTCATTCGGCAGGCCCATGTACCAGGCCACCAGCACGACCATGGCGATGCTGGTGAACTGGCTGACGTACTGCATCGGATAGAAGATCCAGGCCTGCTCGTAGGTCGGCTCTTCCTCGTAGCGCCCGGAGAGCAGCTCGGCGGCGAGCGCCACCGCACCGAGGGTGACGACGTAAACGATGGGCCAACTGCCCCCCATCAAGGCGATGGGAATGCCGGCCAGGACCACCCAGGTGCCGATGAAGAATCGGCTGTATTTCCAAACTGCGTTGTTCATGATGTCTCCTCCATAAATCATGTTTGAACGGGCCCCTCAGCCCGGGTGAGCCATCCGTGGATCCTGATCGAGGATGCGGTGGCTTCTTGTTGATCTGAAATTCCAGTGTGGCTCAATTAAACGATTGGTCAATGTCAATTCGAGTGTTTTTTTGCGGTGAGGTTCCCTCGGCTCAAGTGGGTCGCGACTTCACAGCTGCGGCGCAGTTCGAGCGGCGCGTCGCCGGAATGTCCGCTCACGCATCAGGCGGTACGCCACACTCAGCTTTGGCAGGGTTCGGGCGCCTGACTGGCCGCCCGCTTTCCCGGCACATTCGGTGCGTTAGTCCTGCGGGTTGAGGACTTCGCTGATGCGGCGCAGGGCCTGCGGGATGTCGCTGCCCAGCGGGATCGCGCCGGCGCGGGTGATGGCGTCGCGGTGCAGGGTGGCGAGGTGACCGCCGACGAGGACAGGAACGCGCACGCGCCGCACCAGGGCGCCCAGTTCATCCTCCAGCGCCGGCCAGTAGGCGCCCACCGATCCGGCCAGCACGATGGCGTCACTGTCCGAACGACGGGCAGCCAGCGGCAGGTCGGCGAAGGGCATGTTGGCGCCCAGCAGGACGATGCGGTAATTGCGGGTGAGCGCGGCGAGACAGAACAACAAGAGCGCCAGCTCGTGGTTTTCGGTCGGCACGCAGGCGCACAACAGTTTGGGACCATGGGTGTCGAGCGCCATGTGGTGGAAGCGAGCGCCGAGCTTGTTGCGCAGGAACACGCTGAAGAAGTGCTCTTCAGCCACACTGCCCTCGCGGCTCTGCCAACGCCGGCCGAGTTCCTCCAGCAGCGGCACGATCAATTGGCTGGTCACCAGCTCCACGGGATAGAGTGACAGGGCTTCGTTGTAGACGGTGTTGAGGGTTTTTTCGTCGAAGGCACCGATGGCCTCGATCATGCGTTCGATGTAGCCGCCCCAAGGGCCGCGATCCCGGCGCGGGACGGCGGGCGTGGGTGCTTCATCGCCGCGCTGCTGGGATTCGAGCGCGGCGCGTGCCTGACCGATAGAGATCCCCCGGTCCAGGAGGCCCAGCACCTGTTCGATGCGCTCGATGTCGGCGCGACTGTAGAGACGATGGCCCTTGGGCGTGCGCTGCGGGCGGATCAGGCCATAACGGCGCTCCCAGGCGCGCAAGGTCACCGAGTTGACGCCGGTGAGGCTGGAGACGGTGCGAATCGGGAAGAGCTCCTGATCGCGCGTTGGGGCGCTTTCCTGGATCAATGGATCGGGCTCTCCTGCGCCAATTTTGCTGCTGAACATGGCTGACCTTGTCAATCCGGTTATTTTAAGCGAGTAATCCAGCAACCACCCACCGGGAATTTTTCCGATGTCGAAAGCGCCGCTGGTGACCGAGGTCCATTTTCAAATTGCCACGCCGCGGCCGATGGTCTGTGCCCATGCCTGGCACCCGCTGCGCGGAGCCGGGCGATGAGCCGGGCGCTGCCTCCCATCCGGGCGATCACCTTCGACCTGGACGACACCCTGTGGGAAATCGGCCCGGTGATCCGGGCGGCCGAAGCGCGCTCGGAGCTGTTTCTGCGGCGGCATTTCCCTGCCATGGCGCAACGCCTACCGGCCGGTGAGGTGCGCCGGCGCATGAATGTCCTGGCGGCGCGGCGGCCGGAACTGGCCCACCATGTCACCGCCCTGCGCATGACCGTGCTGGTGGAGGCGGCGCAGGATGCGGGGGTGCCAGTGCGCGCGGCCGAACTGGCCTTTGCCGAGTTTATCCAGGCGCGCAATGCGGTGACGCCCTTTCCCGATGCGGCGCCGGTGCTGCGGGCCCTGGGCGAGCGTTTTGCCCTGGCCAGCATCACCAACGGCAATGTGGATGTGACGATGACTGGCCTGGCCGAGCTGTTCCGGGTTCATGTCAGCGCCGAGAGCGCGGGCATGGCCAAGCCCAATCCCGCCATCTTTCACCACACCTGCGCGGCGCTGGACGTGGCGCCGGAGGAAACCCTGCACATCGGTGATGATCCCGAGTGTGACGTGGTGGGCGCGCGCGCGGCCGGCTTGCGGGCACTGTGGTTCAACCGGCCCGGCCACCGCTGGCCGGGACCGGGCCAGGTGCCGATCCATGTGCGGCAATTGACCGAACTGCTGGCCCGGCTGTTGCCAGCTACAGGCGGCTGAACGGGCGGTATTCACGGCTGCTTCTGGAATGACAGGGTGACCTGCCCCAGCTCGATACCGAACTTGCTCATGCGCGCCCGGTTGAGCAGCACACCGTCGGGCTGCAGGTACATCCAGTCGTCGAACTGGACGTGATAGGTTTGGTCGTCGACCGGTAGCGCCAAGGTGTAGGTCCAGTTCAGCGCCCGCCCATGCACCACCCCCTTGGCGACACCGATCACATTGTCGGCGCGGCCTTCGTAGTGATTGGCATCCAGTCGCTTGATGCGCCAGATGCGTTGGAATTTCTCGCCGTCGTTGTAGACAAAATCCTCGGTCAGGACCAACTCGCCGTTGACCATGCGCCCGTTGATGTCCACTTCAAAACTGCGCTTGAGCTCGCCGGAGCGGTCCTGGAACATGCCCCAGGCCCGGGTCTGGCCGAGGAAATATTCCTCCAGGCACCAGCGGCGGCTGGCTGCCTTCATAGATCTTTGGATTCACGCCGGCGCAGGCGGTGAGCGCCATCAGGCTCACCAGGAGCAGGCCGCGGGGCAGCTTGGATCGGTTCATGATGCATCGTCCTCGTAAAACAGCTTCATGTGGGCAGGGCAATCTGTTGGCGCAACGCGCGCTGGTCGGTTTC
Organism: Candidatus Macondimonas sp.; assembly: GCA_049664005.1. Lineage (GTDB taxonomy): Bacteria > Pseudomonadota > Gammaproteobacteria > UBA5335 > UBA5335 > Macondimonas. Next base: position 5,940 of record JBATEM010000171.1, on the reverse strand, counting down.
GGTCAGGGGGAAACGCCACATCAGGCCCACGGCAGCGAGCTTGGTCAGCACCGGCAGGCCGCCATAGAGCAGGGCCAGCGTCGTCAGCGCAAAGGGGGTGTTGTCGCCTCGCGCCTCCAGGCCGGCCCAGTCCAGCAGCGGGTATGCAATCCCCACCGCCAGGGCCAGGGCGGCCTTGGTGGCCATGCCCCAGAGGGCGAAAAACAAGCCGGCGCGGGAATTGCCGCTTTGCGCGGTGTCGAGATCGATCACATCCGCCTGCATGGCGGAGGGCAGGGCGAGGTCGGCGCCCACCGTCAGGCCGGTGAACACACACACGGCGAAGAAAAACCAGAACTGCCCGGCCTGGATGAAGGGCACCGTGGCAAACACGGCACAGGTGAACAGCATGGCCAGGCACCAGGTGCGGTGCTTGCCCAGACGGCGCGCCAGACCCAGCCACAGCGGCAGGCCCAGGAAACCGGCACCGAAATAGGCCAGCAGCAGGATGCCCGCGTCCTGATCGTTGCCGATCAGCGTCTGCACGAACAACAGAAACAGGCTGGCCGGGAGGCCATTGGCGATGCCGTTCAGCAGATAGGCGCCCAGCAGGCGGCGGAACGGGCGATTGTCCGCCAGCAGCCGCAGGCCCTTGTTCCAGGGCACCTCGGCATCGGGTTGGGCGCGTTCCGGCACCTCCCGCAACAGCCAGATGGCGCTGGCCGGCAGGATCAGCAGGGCGAAGCCGAACATCACCGCCAGCGCCGTCGCCCGTGAGGCGCCTGCCGCCTGCATCGCGCCGGGGATCAGCACGCCCAGGATCGTGCCGACAATGGCAAAGGCTTGCGACACGCCATAGATCCGGGCGCGCTCGTGGTAGTCCGGGGAGAGCTCGGCAGCCCAGGCATTGTGCGGCAGGGACAACACGGTCCAGCCCAGTGCCACCACGATGCTCCACAGCAGCAGGTACCCCCAGCTCACGCCCACCGGTGCCAGGAACAGAAAGCCGGTGCCGAGGAGGATGAGGGGGACACCCAGCATGACCCAGGGCCGGCGGCGCCCCCAGCGCGTCGGGATGCGGTCGCTCATCAGACCGACCACCGGATCACTGAGCACATCGAACAGCCGCGAGATCAGCAGCACGGTGCCGACCACCGACAGGCCCAGTCCCAGTTCGTCGCTGAAATAGGGCGGCAGGTAGATCAGCAGCGGGATCGCCAGTGCCGCCATGGGCAGGCCGATCGCCCCGAAGGCGGCGAGCATGCGCCGGGACAGCGGCTCAGCGGTGGGGTTCATCGCCTCAGCGCCGCGTCAGCACGGTTTGCATCACATCGATGCGACCGGTTTCAAAGCCCACCTGGCAGTAGCACAGATAGGCGTGCCACAGCCGCTGGAAGCGGGCGTCGTAGCCCATGGCCGCCAGGCTGTCGGCCTTCTCGCTCACAGTTTGGTCCCAACGCGCCAGGGTACGCGCGTAATCGGCGCCGAAGGTGAAGACATCCCGCGCTTCCAGCCCCGCGGTCTCGGCACCCGCCAGGAAGTGCTCAGGCGAGGGCAGCATGCCGCCGGGAAAGATGTAGCGCTGGATGAAGTCGGCGCTGCGGCGATAGTCCTCGAAGCGTTGCTCCTCGATGGTGATGACCTGGATACCAGCGCGACCACCGGGCTTGAGCCGGTCATGCACCTGTTGAAAGTAAGTGGGCCAGTATTGCTCGCCCACCGCCTCGAACATTTCGATGGACACAATGCGGTCGTAGGTCTCGCTCACATCGCGGTAGTCCATCAGCTCGAATGTCACCCGGTCGGCCACCCCCGCGCGCCAGGCCCGCTGCCGGGCTTCTACCAGTTGCGCCTGGGAGAGGGTGATGCTGGTGACGCGGCAGCCGGTCTGACGCGCCGCCTGGATGGCAAAGCCACCCCAGCCCGAGCCGATTTCCAGCACATGGTGCGCGGCGCTGATTTCGAGCTGGTCGACCAGGCGCTGGTATTTGCGGCGCTGGGCGGTTTCCAGGCTGTCCTCTGCGGATTCAAAGACAGCGCTGGAGTAGGTCATGCTGGGATCCAGCCACTCACCATAGAAAGCATTGCCGAGGTCGTAGTGGGCCGCGATGTTGCGCCGGCTCCCTGTGCGGGTGTTGCGGTGGCGCCAGTGGTACAGGGTGCGCAGGCCGCGCCACAGGGCAAAGCCATTGGAAACCTGGCCGAAACTGGTTTCGTTGGCTGCGCCCCAAAGGAGAAACTGCGACAGGTCGGCGGTATCCCAGTCGCCGTCGACGAAGGATTCCAGCAGGCCCGTATCGCCGCCGGTCAACAGGCGGCCGATCATGCGGGGATGATTCAGCACCAAGCTAGCCTGCGGGCCGGCATGGCGACCCCGCACACGCACTTCGCGGCCATCCGGCAGCCGCAGGTCCAGTTGGCCGTATTCCGCCCTGGCCAGCACGCGGGCCAGCAGACGCAGGGACCAGGGCAGCTTGGGCAGGGCGGCGCCTCGTTCGAGGACGATGGGCGGTTGACTGGACATATCAGGAACTCCTGGGAGTGGAAGCAATCGGGGGTTGGGGATGGAAGCGCGCGCCGCGCCACCACAGCTTCAAGGCCTGCCAGTGGATGGCGGTGATCACCTTGATGCCCGCCCAGGGCATGCGGAGCACCTGGGCGAGCAGGTTTCGATCGGTCAAGGAGTGGGCTTCGCCGTGCAGTTCGGCGATGAGGGACGGCGCGCCGTCCTGCCAATAGGCGACCGTGGCGGCGACGGATCGCTGCGGGGCCTCGAAACGGAAGCGGTACTCGCCTGTTACCGGGAAAAACGGGGAAACGTGAAACTGTTTGCGCTTGCGGGGTGGGGCCTGCAGGTCCAGCGGCCGCCCATCCTCGCCCGCGAGGACGTAGCAGTGACTGCCGCCAAAGGTGTTGTGGACCTCGCACACCAGCGCGCGCAAGGCGCCCTGATCGTCATGGCAGTACCAGATCGTCAGGGGATTGAAGGCGCGCCCCAGCACGCGCGGAAAGCACAACACCCGAAGCGTGCCGCCGGCGAAGGCCAGCCCATGTTCCGCCAACAGCGCGCCGATCCAGATCCGGGGCGGGGTGCCGTCGCGCGGTCCGTGGTCGCGATCGTAGAAGCTCACCAGGTTCGGCCGGTTGTGCGAGAACAGCCGCAGGCGTCCGGCCAGCCGGTCCAAGTCATCCACCTCCAGGCACAGGTTGAACAAGCGATAGCCAAACCGGTAGCGCAGGCTGCCCGGCCGGGTGTGCTGGATGCGGATGCGATACAGGCGGCTGCTCATGGCGCGGGTCTCAGGCCGTCTCGGGCAGGGGCTGCCGAGTGATGTGTGTCGCGCCCGCGGGCTGCGTGATCCGCTCGGGCAGGCGTTCTTCCCAGGGCGGCGTGATGCCGAAGGCGCGGCCTACCGCCAGTCCCGAGCGGATGCCGTCCTCATGGAAGCCGTAGCCGAAATAGGCGCCGCAGAACCAGGTACGCCGTTGGCCCTGGATGCGATCCAGCAGCGGTTGGGCGCGCATGGCGCGCTGGCTGAACACCGGGTGGTCGTAGTGGTATTCCCCCCAGACCTGAGCCGGATCGGGCTCGCTCAAGGGATTGAGCGTCACGAAATAAGGGCGTGTCTCGGGCAGGCCCTGCAAACGATTCATCCAGTAGCTGACCGCGACGGCCCGGTCGCCAGCCACGTTGGTGCCCGAGAGGTAGTTCCAGGAAGACCACAGACGGCGCCTTTGCGGCATCAGGCGAGCATCGGAATGCAGCACCACCCGGTTGGGCTGATAGGGGAAGGCGCCGAGCAGGCTGGACTCCCAGAAGCTGGGCTGTTCCAGCAGGGCGAGGGCCTGGTCGGCATGGCAGGCCAGCACCACCTGATCGAAGCGCTGGGCCGTGCCGGTCTGGTCCACCACCGTGACACCCTTGTCGTCCCGCCGGATGGTGCGCACCCCGTGGCCGATGCGCAGGCCCGAGCGGAAGCGCTCGGTGAGCTTGTCCACATAGCTGCGGCTGCCGCCCACCACGGTGCGCCATTGGGGATGGCCCTGCACGTCCAGCAGGCCGTGGTTGTTGAAAAAACGCATGAAGCCGGCGGCCGGAAAGGCCAGCATGGTACGTGGCGGGCAGGACCAGATCGCCGCCGCCATGGGCAGCAGGTAGCGCGTGCGCAGGGTTTCGCCGAACCGATGCGCGTCGAGGAACTCGCCCAGGCTCTGTGTGTCCAGCGCCGGGTCATCAAGCAGGCGCTTGGCCAGTCGGTTGAAGCGCAGGATCTCACGCAGCATCTGCCAGTGGCTGGGCTTGAGCAGGTTGCGACGCTGTCCGAACAGGGCGTTGAGGTTGTCGCCCGCGTATTCCAAGGCGCCGCCGTCGATGGAGACGCCGAAGGACATATCGCTGTCGCGGGTGGCGACTCCGAGATGACGAAACAGGGCGGTGAGATGGGGGTAGTTGGCTTCGTTGTAGACGATGAAGCCGGTGTCCACCGGCACCGTGCCGTCGGGAGCGGGCGCGTCCACGTCCACGGTGTGGGTGTGGCCGCCGAGGTAGTCGTTCTGTTCGAACACGGTGACCTCATGCTGGCGGGCCAGCAACCAGGCGGCCGAAAGCCCGGAGATTCCGCTGCCGACAATGGCGATGTTCATGCTTGGGCGCTCCTGAATCCAAATAACTCAATATATGTACAATATTTAACTTATTGATTGTAAATAATAATACAGTGCAACAGGGTGGGGTCCGAGTCGCTATGTATAATATTTGTACGAGTTAATTCGGCGCCTGTCAAACTTTCTTGAGGCCGGTTGCAGCCTCAAGGCAGGTTCCCGATCAGCGAGGGGGTGCGCCGCAAGAACTCAGGACAAATGCAAGGCGCTGGTGAGCACGGCCGGTCTCATGGGTGCATCGCTTGTGGAACGGCCGGGGGGGGCACGCATGATGACGCAGCGTTCCGCTGCGCTTGAATGGGGCACAAACATGCGCTGCGAAGCGCTGCATCGGCGTGGTTTTGTTCAGGCAGGAACAAGCCTGGGGGAGATGCGCTTAAGCGGGCAGTATCAAGCGTTGAACAGGGGGAGCCGGGATGGGCGGATTTTCCCGTTGACGAGTTGGGCCTTCAGTGCCAGCGCAGACCCAGGTTGACACCAACCACCTGGGCATCGGCATCGTTGCCTTGTGCGCCCCCATCCACACGCCAGTCGGCATAGTAGGGTTGGACCAGCACGCTTTGAGCTTCGTCCAGGGGCCAGGCCAGGCTCAAGGATAAGCGCCAGCCGGTACCCGCATCCGGCAATTCGCCGGTAGCGGGGGCATCGGATCGTACATCGACGTTCCATACGGCCCAATATTCGGCCGCCAATTCCCCTGCCAGGGCCCAGGCAGGCGGCAGGGCAACGGCCAGGCCCAGCGGTGAATAAGTGAGCTGGCGCTCGAGATGGTCAGACTGGGCATCGCTTTCCCAGCGCCGGTGGGCCAGGCCGCCGAACGCCCAGAGTCCTGCGCCGAGCTGAGGGCCGATGCGGTATTCGGCGCTCCATGCGGTTTCATCGGAGGATTCCAGTGCGTCTCCGGAGGGTTTGCGATCGGCGCTGCCGATTTGGTAGCTGCCTGCCAGTTCGCCGCGCCAGTTGCCCACGCTTTCGCGGAATGCGAGGTGCAGGCCCTGCAGGTCGCCGTTGTAGGAAGTGCCTTGCGGCGCTTCGCCTTCATGGTGGGCGAAGTGGTATCCCGCCTCGTAGGTCCAGTCCGCCCGCGCGACCTGGGGCAAGGCCAGTGCCAGCAGCAGTGGGAGAGCGATGAATCGATGCGGAATCAAGGCACGTTTCATGGGAAAACCACGGTCTTGTTGCCGTGCACCAGCACCCGGTCCTGCACGTGGTAACGCAGGCCGCGCGCCAGCACCGCCCGTTCCACATCCCGCCCCAGCGCGATCATGCGCTCGACCGAGTCGCCGTGATGAACGCGCA
>JBATEM010000170.1:0-4726 GCA_049664005.1 Candidatus Macondimonas sp. | reverse complement strand
CCAATGCCATTCTCGATGGCACCGACTGCGTCATGCTCTCGGAAGAATCAGCCATCGGTCAGTTCCCCGTCGAGGCGGTGCGCATGTTGACCCGCATTGCGCTGGCCACTGAAAAAGCAAGGCCGCCTATCGAGCCGATCTGGCTGGAATCCGGGAAACGCCAGGCCGTGCGGGTCGAGGAATTGATGGCGCCCGACCTGGCCGATCTGGTCCATAAAATCCGCCCACCGGTGGTGATTGCTCCCACCGACAGCGGCGCGACGGCCCGCCGGCTCGCCTGCTTCAAGTTCCCCTGCCCCGTCATTGCGTTCAGCAGCGCGCAGAAAACCTGCCAGGACCTGTGCTTTTCCTATGGTGTGGTGCCGGTCCAGGTGGACAGCACCGACGTCGTCTGGCGCGAGGTGGCCAGAAGCTGGTGTAGTGGGCAGGGCATCCGACGCGGTGCCGTGGTGATGACGCACGGCCCCTCCAAAGCCCATCCACAGGCCAGTAATTTCGTGGAAATCTTCAATTTACAAGGGGCTGGGGAGTCATAAGGGAGCGGCGCAGGTCGCGTTGCCGATCCATCACAAAATCGCGAATTAGGCTGCGTTGCTCGGGATCAAGCTGATCGAAGCAAGCACCCATGCGCCAGGCCGACGCATCGGGGGTCATGAACCGGACGTCCACAGTCGTTGCCACCGTGCCTGCGGGCAATTGCAAAATTACCGGGCACGGGCGCTCGCCGGGCCCCAATGGTGCCGCAAGCGGCAACAACGCCCCCAACCCGCCCAGGGATAAATCCAGCGGTTCCGCAATGATCGGCATCGAGGGTTCGGGATGCAGGGTCAGGCAGACGCCTGTCACTTGTTCCAGGGAAACCCGGCTTTCTCCCCTCAGTTGGGCATAGCGTACGCAGTCGGGCAAACCCAGATGGAGCAATTGCCCATCCCGGCTCACGCCCTGATACGCCATCTGCAACTGCTGTCCTCCCTGGATCAGGGTCAGCAGAGTGCCCCATGCACTCTCAGACCAATTGGAAAAAGCCGGTTGCAGGAGGCGCAGAATCCACTCATCACCTTCTGATATCAGCTGCGTCGGGAGGGATGTCGCCAGGAGCGGATGATCAACGACCACCCCGACGGGATCGGATGCAAACTGCATCAGGAGTTGGCGGATGCGTTGCGCATCGAGCAACACTTCGTAACGCATCCACGGCGATGTTTTCCCCGAACGGCTCATCAGTCCCGATCCTTGGAAGTTTGGCCATAGGCCAATCAGGCGCGAAAGGAATCACCCCATGAGCGCGACTTGCTCAAGAAGGCATCGGCCATTCGATCCGCATTCGGCCGGTAGGCCTTTGCCTCAATCAAATCCCTCAAATGGCAAATGCGCTGCTCCTCTGACCAATGCGATCCCAGCTGCGCCATCAGCGAGACCACCACACCATGCTCCTCAGAACGCGAAATGCGCTGCCTAGACCCTTCGTGCGATCCATCGATCCATGAATAACGTTCACCTTGCATGGCCTCTGCCTCATTCGTTAACCCAACTGATAGGATTATCGGACGGATTTCCGTCAACTTGAGGACTTTTGCGCCAATCGATTGTCAGAACGCCAGTTTCCTGACAACGGGCTCTCCGGATCAAGACGCCCCAACCCAATCCGTCATCCGACTACGGATGCGTTTCACGGCTTGACTGTGGATCTGGCAGGCGCGCGATTCGCTGACGCCCATCACGGCACCGATCTGCCGAAGATTCATGTCCTGCTCGTAATACAGCGACATCACCAAACGCTCTTTTTCAGGCAAGCTGGCCATGACCTCGACCAGCACCGCCCTGAATCCAGCAGCTTCGATTTGCTGAGCGGGATCATGGTCGCCATCGCCGGGAATATCCCCCACATCGACCACACCATTGTCAGGCTCGTCCAGACTGAGTACTCGGCACCCCGCAGCGTCCTTCACAATCTGGTAGTACTGATCCAGATTGATCTGCATCGCGTCGGCGACTTCCGCCGGCTTGGCAAGCCGTCCCAGACGATGTTCCAGTGCGTGCACAACCACGGCCATTTCACGGGCCTTGCGGTGCACCGAGCGGGGCACCCAATCCACCTTGCGCGTTTCATCCAGCATGGCGCCGCGTATACGGATTCCGGCATAGGTTTCAAAGCTCGCACCTTGACCCGCGTCGTAATTGCGGGCCGCCTCCAGCAAGCCCATCATGCCAGCTTGAATCAGGTCATCGAGTTGCACGCTGGCCGGGAGACGACTGGCCAGGTGCTGGGCAATGCGCCGCACCAAGGACGCATGTTGAATCACGAGGTCATGCTGTTGGCGTGCATCAATCTGGGCGGTCTGTACCATGGCCAATCTCCGTTGCGGTTGTCTCTCCCTTTGTTTCCTTCGTGGAGAGATCTGGATTCGTTCCCTGGGTGTCGAAATTCCGGCACTTCAGGCGCCAGATGATTCGGCGCCCCCATAAAGCAGGAAACGTTCCAAGCCGACGGATAGGCAGCTTTAGATTTTAACTATTTGTTTTTGAATTATTTTTTTTACAGCAAACCAAGCAGGAATGCGCGCGCACCGCAATGAACGCCAAAATTCTGGCGAAATGAAACCGCGCCGCCATGAAACGGCGGTGAAACTCGGCACTCAGAAGAGAAGGCTATCGGCAGAAGTTCGCGGGCAAGACCGCGTCATGAGGATCACGGATCGGTCGGCACATCACCACGCACCAAACCATATTTGCGCAATTTCTCGACCAGGGTGGTACGCCCGAGCTGCAGCAGCTTGGCTGCCTGGGACACTACGCCGTCACTGGCCGCAAGGGCTTGCCGAATCAGGTTGATTTCCACTTCGGCCAGGTACTGCTTGAGATCCATTCCCTCCCGGGGCAGGCGCGGCAATGGCGCCCCATCGCTTCCCGCCAGATGGGCCAAGGCAGGATGAACCGCAGGCACGTCAGAGGCCATACCATTCCGATCCTCTCCCAATGGCCGGTAGTTCTCGGGCAGATCCGCCAGATCCACCGTGCCAAAAGGATGAAGAATGGCCAGTCGTTCGATCAGATTGGCCAGCTCCCGAACATTGCCCGGCCAACGCCATTGGCACAGGGCAATGACCGCGGCAGGCGTCAGGCGCACCGACGTGCCCCGCTCATGCTCCAGACGCGCAATGATTTCTTCCAGCAACAGGGGCAAATCCTCAACCCGATCACGCAGCGGCGGTGTTTCGATGGGAAACACATTGAGCCGGTAGTAAAGATCCTCCCGGAACTGGCCCTTGGCAATCTGGTCTTCCAGCACGCGATGGGTTGCGGCAATGATCCGCACATCAGCGGGAATGCTGCGGTTGCTCCCCACCCGCTCAAACACCCGTTCCTGCAGCACTCGCAATAGCTTCACCTGCATCGGCAGGCTCATGTCGCCAATCTCATCAAGAAATAAGGTGCCGCCCTGGGCAGCTTCAAATCGCCCTTCACGGTTGCTCACCGCGCCGGTAAATGCGCCTTTTTCGTGACCGAAGAGTTCCGATTCCAGCAATTCACCGGGTATCGCGCCGCAATTGACGGCGATGAATGGCCCATTGCGGCGTGAGGAGTAATAATGGATGTTGCGTGCAACGACCTCTTTTCCAGTACCGGATTCCCCAAGAATCAGCACGTTGGCATCCGATCCGGCGACCTGGCTGATCAGTTTGCGCACATTTCGGATAGCCCTGGAGTTACCCACCAGACTACGGAAGAGTTCCACATTGCGGGGGCGTTCCTTCAGGCGTGCGCTCTGTCGATAGAGTTCCACCTGACGCAACGTTTCAACCAGTTGCTCGTGTCGTACCGGCTGTTGCAATGGCCACAGGGGATGATCGATCAAGCTGGGGGGAGCTGAATCCATCCACAGGATAGGCAGACGAGGTGCCTGTTGATGGAGGCGCGCCAGAGAACTGTCGCGCAAGGCGGGGGGATCCACTCGCCCGATACAGACGGCAGTCCAGTCCTGATTCTCGCATCGCGCCCAATCCCAGGTTGCTGGATCGGAGATTTGCTCCGTTTGCAGATCGATAAAACCCAGGATGGCTTTCAGCGATTCAGCATGGTGTGAATCACCATCCAGAATCAGAATCTTCGGCTGACTCATGAAATTCCCCCGACCCCGGGCATCCGTGCCAAAGGTCACTTAACATTCAGAACTATTTGCATTTTCAGCAGACCGGCAAGTGATTGTCAATTTTTTGTCTATACCCATTCTGGATTCGCGTCAGTAAGCTACAATACGCTGGCCCCTGCCCGGGTGGCGAAATCGGTAGACGCAAGGGACTTAAAATCCCTCGGGCCTGTCCCATGCCGGTTCGAGTCCGGCCCCGGGCACCAAATAAATCAACTGATTAAACAACAATCCAGAGAAATGCCTGCTCCTGCCAATGCGCAAAGCTACGGTTTCGGTACAGTACGCAGCGGGAGAACACGTTGGCCACCATCACCAAGACCCCTTCAGGCACCTGAAAGACCCTCGAAGCTGTCGAGCTTGCCACGCTGGAATGGGTATCCCGGTTCAACCACGATCGCCTGCTCGCACCTATCGGCTATATCCCACCCGCGGAAGCCGAGGCAAACTATTATCGGGCACTTGAGAAACCGGTCGCAAAAGCGGCCTGACTTAAACCAAACAGCCTCCACAAATCCCGGGGCGATTCAATACGTCTTGAGAGGGCACATGCTGATTCGAGCCGAAGAACAATCGGAC
>JBATEM010000169.1:0-3148 GCA_049664005.1 Candidatus Macondimonas sp. | reverse complement strand
GCGCCACCGGCGTCGCCACCCAGAACAACGTGCTGCGGCACAAGCATTTCAGCGGCACGCCCGAGAAGGTGATGAACTACTTCCGCTTCGTGGCCCAGGACACCCGGGAGTGGCTGGCGCATCTGGGGGTGCGTTCGCTAGCCGAACTGATCGGCCGCACCGACCTGTTGCACATCCTGCCGGGCGAAACCGATGCCATGGCCAGTCTGGACCTCACACCCCTGTTGTCTGATTTCGGCCTGAAGGACGACAAGCCCCAGTATTGTCTCGAACCCCATAACGCCCCCTTCGACAAGGGCGAACTGGCGGAAACCATGGTCGCCGACATGTTGCCCGCCATCGAGACCGGCGGCGGCGGGGATTTCCACTACGAGACCCGCAACAACCACCGTTCCATCGGTGCCCGCATCTCCGGCGAAATCGCGCGCCGTTACGGCAACAAGGGCTTGGAAGAGAATCCCCTCAAGGTTCATCTCAAAGGCACGGTCGGCCAGAGCTTCGGCGTATGGAACGCAGGCGGCCTGCACATGTTCCTGGAAGGCGATGCCAACGACTATGTCGGCAAGGGCATGGCCGGCGGCAAACTGGTGCTGCGCCCCCCGGCGCAAACCGCCTTTGTCGGACGCGAGGCCGTCATCATGGGCAATACCTGCCTGTACGGCGCCACCGGCGGCAAGTTGTTCGCGGCGGGCCAAGCCGGCGAACGCTTCGCGGTGCGCAACTCCGGCGCCATGGCGGTGGTGGAAGGCGTGGGCGATCACGGCTGCGAATACATGACCGGCGGCGTGGTCACCGTGCTGGGCCCCACCGGCATCAACTTCGGCGCCGGCATGACCGGCGGGTTTGCCTATGTGCTCGACCTGGAGCGCAATTTCGTGGACCGTCACAACCACGAGCTGATCGACATCCATCGCGTCAGCCCGGAACACATGGAAGCCCAGCGCACCTACCTGAAAGACCTGATCCGCGAACATGCCCAGGAAACCGGGAGCCCCTGGGCCCAGGAAATCCTCGACAACTTCGCGGACTACGTGGGCCATTTCTGGCTGATCAAGCCCAAGGCCATGGATCTTGCCGATTTGCTCGGCTCGCTGCGCACTGCCGCCTGACGCTGCCCCATTCAAGGACACCCATTGTCATGAGCGATCCCCTGCACTTTCTGGAGGTTCCCCGTCAGGATCCGCCCAAGCTCACCGCTGAAATCCGCATTCGGCGGTGGAACGAGATCTACGGCCAGTTCGATCCGGAGTCGGCCGAATCCCAGGCCAGCCGCTGCATTTCCTGCGGCAATCCCTATTGCGAGTGGAAATGCCCGGTCCACAACTACATCCCCAACTGGCTCAAGCTGGTGCGGGAAGGTCGGCTGTTCGAGGCCGCCGAGTTGTCGCACCAGACCAATTCCTTGCCGGAAATCTGCGGCCGGGTGTGTCCCCAGGATCGGCTCTGTGAAGGCGCCTGCACCATGAACACCGGCTTTGGCGCAGTGTCCATCGGTTCCATCGAGAAATACATCACTGATGAGGCCGTCAAGCAAGGCTGGCGGCCTGACCTGTCCAAGGTGGTGGCCACCGGCAAGCGTGTCGCCGTGATCGGCGCCGGTCCCGCTGGCCTCGGCTGTGCCGATGTGCTGGCGCGCAATGGCGTCACCGCCGTGGTCTACGATCGCCATCCCGAGATCGGCGGCCTGCTCACGTTCGGCATCCCGCCCTTCAAGCTGGAAAAATCCGTGGTGCATACGCGCCGCATGCTGATGGAAGGAATGGGTGTGCAATTCGTCCTCAACACCGAAATCGGCCGCGACCTGCCCTTCGAGAAGCTGCTCGCAGACTACGACGCCGTGTTCCTGGGCATGGGCACCTACAGCGCCATGCGCGGTGGTTTCCCCGGCGAAGAGCTTGACGGTGTGCACGAGGCCCTGCCCTACCTGATTGCCAATGTGCGCCGCGTGCTCGACCTGCCCAGCGAAACGGCGGGGCCGATGCTGGACATGCGGGATCAGCGCGTGCTCGTGCTGGGTGGCGGCGATACCGCCATGGATTGCAACCGCACCGCCATCCGTCAGGGCGCGACGCGCGTCACCTGCGCCTATCGCCGCGATGAAGCCAATATGCCCGGCTCGCGCCGCGAATACCGCAACGCGCTGGAGGAAGGCGTGCGCTTCCTGTTCAACCGCCAGCCGGTGGAAATCGTCGGCAATGGCCGCGTGGAAGGCGTCAAGTTCGTCACCACCGAACTGGGCGCCCCCGATGCCCGCGGCCGGCGCCGGCCGGAGGTCGTCCCCGGATCCGAGGAAGTGGTTCCCGCTGATCAGGTGATCCTGGCCTTCGGCTTCCGCCCCAGCCCGGCCCCCTGGATGGGCGCGTTCGACATCACCCTGGAAACGGACGGCCGCGTGCGCACGACGGATCAGGCCCACACCGGCCAGACCAGCAACCCCAAGATCTTCGCCGGCGGCGACATGGTGCGCGGCTCGGATCTGGTGGTGACTGCCGTATTCGAAGGCCGCGAGGCGGCCCAGGGCATCCTGGATTACCTGGATGTCTGAGATATCCATGCCCCACACCCTGCGCAACGACATTCCGGTCGAGGAACGCCTGATTTTCGCCCTGGATGTGCCGACCGTGGCCCAGGCTCGGCGGCTCATCGACCGGCTCGAAGACCAGGTGCGCTTCTTCAAGCTGGGCCTGGAGCTGTTCATGACCGGCGGGGCGTTTGGGCTGGTCGATGAACTGCTCGCCCGGGATGCCCGCGTGTTCGTCGATCTCAAGTTTTTCGACGTACCGGCCACGGTCGGCCGCGCGGTCGCCCGCCTCGCCGAGCGGGGCGCCACCTTCGCCACCATCCATGGCAACCAGGCCATGATGGAAGCCGCCGCTCAGGCCAAGGGAACACTCAAGATCCTCGCGGTCACTGTGCTCACCAGCCTGGATCGGGGCGATCTGGATGATCTGGGCTTCGCCTGCGATCTGGATGCGCTCGTGCTCTCCCGCGCCCGCCGCGCCCTGGAGGCGGGCTGCGACGGCGTGGTGTCCTCGGGGCTGGAAGTGGCGCGCCTGCGCCAGGAGATCGATGGCCGGCTGGTGGTGGTGACCCCCGGCATCCGCCCCGTCGATAACCGCGAAGTGGATGACCAGAAACGCGTCGTCAC
>JBATEM010000168.1:0-3233 GCA_049664005.1 Candidatus Macondimonas sp. | reverse complement strand
GTAGTAGTTGCTCAGGGCAAATCCATGGAGCTTGTACATCGCGCGGCCTCCGCCGAATTCAGACCGTCAGGCCGCCATCGGCCACGAACACGCCGCCGGTGCAATAGGCTGCGGCATCGGAGGCGAGGAAGACCGCCAGGCCGGCCAGATCCTGCGGCATGCCGATGCGGCTGATGGGTGCCATGGCCAACGCTTGCTTGAGCACCTGTTCGTTCTGCCACAGGGCCTGACTGAACTTGGTCTTGATCAGCCCGGGACAGATGGCGTTGGCACGGATACCCATGCCACCCCATTCCTTGGCCATGACCTTGGTCAGACTGATCAGGGCGGATTTGCTGACGCTGTAGAGCCCCAGCATGCGCTCGGGATTCAGGCCGCCGACACTGGCGATATTGACGATGGAGCCGCCGCCCCGGCTGCGCATGACCGGCACGGCCCGCTTGCACAGCTCCAGCGGTCCCTGCACGTTGACGGCCATGATTTTCTGAAACACCGATTCATCGGCGTTCATCATGGGGCCGAACACCGGGTTGGTGGCGGCATTGTTGACGATGATGTCCAAGCCGCCATGGCGCGCGACCACAGCATCCACCAGCGCCCGCGCCTGCTCCATGTCACCCATGTGGGCGGCGAGCGCGCTGGCCTGAATGCCGGAGGCGCATAGTTGTTCGGCAACGCTTTCCACGGCTTCGAGACGACGACTGGAGACCACCACGGTGGCGCCGAATTCCCCCAGCCCGCGGGCGATGGCTTCGCCGATGCCCTTGCTGGCGCCGGTGACCACGGCCACCTTGCCGGTCAGATCAAACCGCTGCTTGATGTTCTCATCCATGAGATTTGTTATCCCTATCGTAGGCTGGAGCGCGCAAACAGTCCCTTCCATGCGCATGTCGGCCCAGCATAGAACAGTCTGCTGGACGTCACCACCTCCAGCCGCCAAACGGTCGGTCGCCGGTTGAAGCGCCAAGCCTCAATCAGAAAATGCGGCCAGCAATTCGCCCACCGGGATTCCTCCTGACCCGCTACAGGGTGGGCCAGGAGGGAGGCGGGAAAGGCTTCAGTGACCGCGGGCCTTGGCCATGTCGCCGACTTTTTCCCACTGCTCGGCCACCGACTCCACGGTCGGCTCCTTGATGGTGGCGCCTTGGTTTTCCATCATCTGGGCGCGGAAGAAACGCCCGCCACCAGCCTGCAGGATGAAGCCATTGGGGGCTTCATCGGTGCACAGATACACCACGCCCGGCGTGACCAGCTCGGGCTTGAGTTGATCGAGCATCTGCTTGGGCATCAGACCCTCGGTCATGCGCGTGCCGGCGATGGGGGCGATGGCATTGCACTTGATGTTCTTCTTGCCGCCTTCCTTGGCCAGCGTGTTCATGAAGCCGACGATGCCGAGCTTGGCGGCGCTGTAGTTGGTCTGGCCGAAATTGCCCCACAACCCCGAGGCGGAGGTGGTCACTACGATACGGCCATATTCCTGTTCATTCATGATCGGCCAGGCCGCCTTGGTCACCAGCACCGTGCCCATCAGATGCACGTCGACCACCAGACGGAAGTCTTCCATGGTGACGTTCTTGAAGCTCTTGTCGCGCAGGATGCCGGCGTTGTTGATGAGGACGTCGATCCGCCCCCAGGCATTCACCGCATCGTCCACCATGCTCTGGGCGCCTTGGGGATCGGCTACCGAACCGCCGTTGGCGATCGCCTGCCCGCCCATGGCCTTGATTTCCTCGACCACGGACCGGGCGGCCTCGCTGGAACCGCCGGTGCCGTCGATATTGCCGCCCAAGTCATTCACCACGACCTTGGCACCGCGGCGCGCCAGTTCCAGCGCATGGGAACGCCCCAGGCCATGACCGGCGCCGGTCACAATGGCCACTTTGCCGTCAAAACGATAGCTCATGATGCTTCCTCCATGATGGTCATTTGAAGGCCGCGCGTCCGGCACGGCCCGATGTGAACCCAGATAAAGGTTCTGGATGGTGCGGGCATCAGCATAGCCGATACCTCTTTCGCAAGGTATGGGTTATTTCCTACAGGCGATGGGCATCCGGCAGGTACTGGAACAGCCAGGTTTCCGTCAGAGGCCGGTTGCGCAAGGGCAGGAAACAGCGCAGATCCACCGGCTGCGTGCCTTCCACATCGAGCAGGTCGAACACCACCCGCCAGCGATCCGAACCGACCACCTTGAGGGAGTAGCCTCCCGCAACCCGACCCCGGGATGCCCACACCGTGGGCACGATGTCGAAACGCTGGGGCATTTCGGCAAGGCCTGACCCGGCGAAATCGATGACGAACTTGCGGGCATTCTCGGGACGGATGCCCTTTTCCTGTCCGGGAATGCCGGAGCGCCCGATCCAGGTATCCACCACCCGCCCAATCTGCGCCTGCGGATAAGGCTCCTGGTCCACCCAATGCAGGCGATAGTCAAACGCCCAGCGGGAACCGGGCGTGACGTCAGCCTTGGGCACCCAATAGGCGACAATGTTGTCGTGGATTTCATCGTTGGTGGGGATTTCCACCAGTTGCACGGCACCTTCCCCCCACTCGCCCAAAGGTTCCACCCACAGGGCGGGGCGCCGGTCGTAATAGGCACCATCGTCCTGGTAGTGATCGAAGTTGCGGTCGCGCTGCAACAGGCCAAAGCCGCGCGGGTTGTTGTCGAAGAAGCTGTTGGTCATCACGTTGTGGGGATTATTGAGCGGTCGCCAGATGCGTTCACCCGCTCCAGTCCACAGCGCCAGGCCGTCGTTGTCGTGGATTTCCGGGCGCCAATCCGTGCCCTGGCGGCGATTGGCCTCGCTATACCAGAACATGCTGGTCAGGGGCGCAATGCCCAAGCGCGTAATCGCGGCGCGGGGAAACACCACGCTACTCACCTCCATGGTGATGCTGGAACCGCGCTTGCAGACAAAGCGATAGGCGCCCGTGAGACTTGGGCCTTCCAGCAAGGCATAGATCGTGACCGGTTCACCGCCCTCGGCCTGATCCAGCCAGAACTGGGTGAACAGCGGGAATTCCTCGGGCTCGGGCAGGGCGGTGTTGATGGCGACGCCGCGGGCCGACAGGCCGTATTGGTCTAGCTGACCGCTGGTGCGGAAGTAGCTCGCGCCCTGGAACGCCAGCCAATCCGGCCCGTCCTTGCCTTCATTGAGTACCCGGAAGCCGGCGAAGCCCAGATCCTTGGGCAATATCTTGTCGAGTCCCGTGCCACCGTAGGTAAAATAATCCGG
>JBATEM010000167.1:0-1700 GCA_049664005.1 Candidatus Macondimonas sp. | reverse complement strand
GCCCCGCGCCGCGCACGCGCGCCGACGCCCCCCCTGCGAAAGCCCAACCGGCCGATGCGCCTGTCATCAACGAAGCGCCGGAAGAAACGGATCTCGAAGCCTCTCCTCAAGCGACACCGGAAGTTACCGCGGAGGGAGGTGAAACCCGCAGCCGGCGGGGTCGGCGTGGAGGACGTCGGCGGCGTCGTGCCCCTGCGGCTGACGGGACGGGCATCCCTGCAACTGCCGATGAGGGGAATGAGGGCGTTGCCGACTCAGCCGCTCCCGAAAGCGCTCCGGTTCATCAGGAAGCGCCCAGCACGCCCGATCAGCCTGAAGATAATTTCAGACGGGTCGCCGAGGGCGAGTAATCCCACTTAAGCCGATCCGCCGGAGTGGCGCGCAAGCAAGCGCCCATTCCGGCGGCATCAGCCATCACAGCGACCCCATTCAAACGACAGGGACTGTTTTGGCGGCCTCTCTGCAGCGTCAGGCGTCCCGATTCAAACAGGCCGCCAACAGCGCGGCAGACCAGGGATCGTGCCCGGCACCGACTTGGCCCTGCGCCAGCTCCTCGATGACGGTCTGCGCCATGAGCTTGCCCAATTCCACGCCCCACTGATCGAAGGAATTGATGCCCCAGATGGCGCCCTGGGTGAAGATGCGGTGTTCGTACAGGGCAATTAGCGATCCCAGCGCATCGGGCGTCAGCGCATCCAGCAAAATCGTCGTGCTGGGCTGGTTGCCAGGGAAAATATTGTGGGGAGTCAGGGCCGCTACCCGCGCCGCATCCAGTCCCCGCGCCTCCAGGGCCACGCGGGTCTCCGCCTCGGTGCGACCGCGCATCAGCGCCTCGCTCTGGGCCAGCAAATTGCCGATCAGGGCGCGATGGTGCTCCACATGGCCGTGGTGTGGCCGCACGCAACCGATGAAATCGGCCGGGATCAGGTGGGTGCCCTGATGCATCAACTGGAAAAAGGCATGCTGGCCGTTGGTCCCCGGTGCGCCCCAGACGATGGGGCCAGTGGGCCAGCTCACCACCGCGCCGTCACGGGTGACCCGCTTGCCGTTGCTCTCCATGTCGGCCTGCTGGAGATAGGCCGGGAGGCTGCGCAGGCGGTCGTCGTAGGGCAACACGGCCTGATTGCCGGCGCCAAAGAAATCGGCATACCAGACCCCCAGCAAGCCCAGCAGTACGGGAAGATTGTCGGGCAAGGGGGTAGCGCGGAAATGCATGTCCATCGTGCGGGCACCAGCGAGCAGGGATTCAAAGCCATCCATGCCCACGGCGATGGCGATGGCGAGCCCCGTGGCCGACCACAGGGAATAGCGGCCACCGACCCAGTCCCAGACGGGGAAGCGATGCGCTTCCGGAACGCCGAAGACCGCAACGGCTGCGGCGTTGCTGGACACGGCCAGGAAATGCCGCGCCATCACGGCATCTTCCGATAATCCGGTCTGCAACAGCCAAGTCTTGGCAGTGTGGGCATTGACCTTGGTTTCCAGGGTGCCAAAGGTCTTGGAATTGACAATGAACAGCGTGCGACGCGGATCCAGCGGGCCTAATACGCGGCTGATCTGGGCGCCGTCGATGTTGGAGACAAAATGCACGCGTGGCCCGCCTGCCGCATAGGGCGCCAGCGCTTCGCAGACCATGTAGGGCCCCAGATCCGAGCCGCCGATGCCGATGTTGACCACATCGGTTACCGCCTCGCCGGCCG
>JBATEM010000166.1:0-6101 GCA_049664005.1 Candidatus Macondimonas sp. | reverse complement strand
GTCTCGGCGCGCCCGGCGCGGGCGGCGTGCAACAGGGCGGTCATGGCGTTGGCGGCGGGCCGCTCCAGATCGGTGGGATCAAAGCCCTGTTCCAGTAGCCAGGCGCCCAGATCCGTCGCCATGCCTTCCGCGGTGGGCGTTGTTGCTGGGTGGGTGGCCCGCCAGCCGGCATAGCCTCCGTCCAGGCTGTGGACGCTGGTGAAACCCAGATGGCTCAGCAGTTGGGCGATGTCGCGGCTGCTGTGGCCGTGGTCGCAGACCACCACGATGGGGGTGTCGCCCGGCCATTCCCGGCGCATGCGGGCCAGCAAGGCATCATCGAACTGCAACGCATCCGGCATATGGCCCGCTGCGAACGCGGTAGGCATGCGGATGTCAATAATCCGGGCGCGGGGATCCTGGATCACGGCCTGCATCTGAAAGGTGTCGATGCAGTAAAAGTCGGTCATGGCCGGTCTCCCGTCAGGGCAAGCATGCGGAACTCAGCCGCCGTGGGCTTACAGATCATCCGCCAGCACTTCCAGCGCGATGAGCTGTTCCCGCAACGCCATGTGGGCATAGAAGCCCTCGCGCCCCTGATACAGGGGATCGCGGTAAAGCGCCTCCAGGGCGGTTGCATCATCCGGATACAGGCGGCAGGTTTGCAGCGGATCGACCAGTGCCGCGACACAGGCCTGCAGTTCGCTGATGGCCTCGGCCTGATAGCTGCCGGTTTCCAATAAGGCATCGGCGCGGTAGAGCGGGGCGTCCCAGCCGTGCTGTGCCGCCAGGGCCGCGATCCAGGCGGGCGCGGCTTCCATGGTGGCGCCGCTGGCGGCCAGCAACTCGCGCGGACTGACCACCTCATACACCGCCCCGTCCGGGCTTGCCCGCGCCGCGCGGATCTTGCCGATCAGGTCATCCTCATCGAAAGCGAACCAGGCTTGCGGGCGTCCCTCCCACGGCACTTCAAGCACATGGATCATGGCGTCGCTCCAGGCGCAGGATGGGGAGATTCATTCATCGATGCGCAGCTTCAGGATGTCGTCGGCGGCGTGGCGCATCCGCTCCGCGATCGCCAGCGGCGTGGCGTCATAGAGCGCCCGGGCAGTGTCCAATGTCGCCTGCGCGCACGCGGCCTCTTCCTGGGTGAGCGGTATGCGGCCGGCCATGTGGGTGGCGTCCGGCGCGGCCTGGCGGATGGCGACCCGATTCGGGTGTTGGCGCACCTCGGTCAGGGTATCGGCCTCGTGGCGGCCATCCAGGCAGATGGCGCGGTCGATCACCTCGACCCGGCGACCGTCCTGGGTGAGCTTGATCAGCGTTTTTGACGTGTCCATGGCGTGATTCCCCTGTAAACCGCGCGTGCATCCAGATGAAATCGGGCTTTAATGCGTGCCTGCCTCGGCGGGCGTTTGGGCCTGGATGCTCAAGGCATGAACATCGGCCGGCATCATCGGCGCGACGGCCTCGTACACCAGGCGATGGCGACCGATGGCCGACAGCCCATCGAAGCGGGAGGACACCACGCGGATCAGGTAATGCCCCGCGCCGTTGGCCTGCGGATCGTGCCCATGGGCCTCCGTGTGATCCACGATGTCGAGCCGCTGTGGGACCAGCGCCTGTTCGAGATAGCCGCGCAGGCGCGCCAGCCGTTCTTCCATCGTCGAAATTCCCATGCGCCTCTGCCTCTCCGCTTGCCGCTGTGCCGCCGGTCTGCATCCTAGGGCGAGACCGGGCCTCTTCTCATAAGCCTCATGCAATGGCCGGGCCAGTCGGGAAAAGAGAGCCAAAGGCTGCATTTATAGGCGATTTCATCGCTCGGAACGGGATGGGCTGTGTCGGCTTTGTCGGATGTGTGACACAGCGTTTTGCCCCTGAGATCGCCCCATCGGCTGCGTTGTGGCGGTATTGGCCGGTGGAGACGAATTTGCATGGCAGGGCCATGGTTTGATCCGCGGGAAATGACGACGGTCCAGCCAGCCGAGACGGGCGCACCGCCAGACTTCTGATTCTGGGCACGATAGTCGCCGTTCCTTCCCATCGCTTCCGGCGCCATCTTCCGGGGCTATAGTGGTATCAAGATCTTTGAACCCGCCCTTTCGGCGGCGCAGGTGGAATTCCCGCTCATGGCACAACCTTCATTCACGCGCTATCCCACGCTTGAGGCCCTGCATCTCGGCAGCGCGTTTGCCCAACTGCCGGCGTCGTTCCATACCCGCTTGGCGCCCACGCCCTTACCCGCGCCCTATCCGGTGGGCATCAGCCCGGACGCCGCCGCGCTGCTCGGCTTGGCGCCCCAGGCCTGTGAACATCCCGAGTTCGCCCAGGTGTTCGCGGGGAATCGCCTGTTGCCAGGCGCCGAGCCCCTGGCCGCGGTCTATTCCGGGCATCAGTTCGGGGTCTGGGCCGGGCAGTTGGGCGATGGCCGCGCCCATCTGCTGGGGGAGGTGGAGACGGACGCCGGCCCCCTCGAAATCCAGCTCAAGGGCGCTGGACCCACACCTTACTCGCGCTTTGCCGACGGCCGGGCCGTGTTGCGCTCCTCGATCCGCGAGTTTCTCGCTTCCGAAGCCATGGCGGCCTTGGGCGTTCCCACCACCCGCGCCCTGTGCGTGATCGGTTCAGATGCGCCGGTGCAGCGGGAAACCTGGGAAACGGCGGCGGTGGTGACCCGGCTGGCGCCGAGTTTCGTGCGCTTCGGCTCCTTCGAGCACTGGCACGCCCTGGATCGGCACGTCGAACTCCGGCTGCTGGCCGATCATGTCATCGACCGTTGCCGGCCGGCGCTGCGCGAGTCCGGCCAGCCTTACGCCGCCCTGCTGGGCGATGTGGCGCGGCGCACCGGCGAGATGGTCGCCCACTGGCAGGCGGTGGGCTTCATGCACGGGGTGATGAACACGGACAACATGTCCATCCTGGGGCTCACCTTGGATTACGGCCCGTTCGGCTTCATGGAGGCATTTGATGCCGGCCACATCTGCAATCACTCCGACCATTATGGCCGCTACAGTTATCGCGCCCAGCCCCGGGTGGCGCACTGGAATCTCTACGCCCTCGGGGATGCGCTGATGCCTCTGGTGGGGCCGCCGCAGGCGGTTCGGGAGATCATCGATGGCCATTTCATCCCTGCCGTTGAAACCACCTTTTTGCGCCTGATGCGGGCCAAGCTGGGATTGCGCATTGCCATGGACGGCGATGCCGAATTCATCGATCAAACCTTTGGCCTGTTGCAGGCGAACCGGCCCGACTACTCCAGTTTTTTCCGCGCCTTGAGCCATTTGCCCGTGATGGTGGAGACTGCTGAGCGCCCCCGGATCGATGCGCCGGTGCGCGAGCAGTTCGCCGACCGGGCGCGCTGCGATGCCTGGCTCGTCCAATGGCGCGCGCGTCTGGTGGAGGAGGGGTCCGTGGATACCGACCGCCAGGCGGCGATGCGGCTCGCCAATCCCAAGTATGTGTTGCGCAACTGGGTGGCCGAGTCGGCCATCCGCCGCGCCCGCGAGGGCGATTTCGGGGGAGTCGCGGAAGTTCTGGACTGCCTGCGGCGCCCCTTTGAGGAACAACCGGAATACGAGCGCTACGCCGCTCCGCCACCCGACTGGGCGGCTGGATTGGCGGTGAGCTGCTCGAGTTGACATGCGGGCAGTCCACCTTGCCCGGAGGATGGGAACGGGATGACGGCTATGAGCGGTGATGACACAGGGTTGCCGAGTTTCCGGGCTGGGCACGGGCGGGCCGAGCAATGGCAGGACGCGGTGGAAGCCGCCCTGCGCCAGATGGGTGATCCGCCCGCCGGGGCCAATCTGGGATTTGTCTACATGACCGATTGGTTGGCCCCGGCGGGGCGCGCCATCCTGGCCTACCTCCAGCAGGTCACCGGGGTGGAGGACTGGGTCGGGTCGGTGGGCATCGGCATCCTGGCCACCGGGGTTGAGTATTTCGATGAGCCCGCCGTGGTGGTGATGCTGGCGTCCCTGCCCGAGGGGGAATTCCAGCTGTTTTCCCCCAAGCATCCGCTGCCGGTTGCGGGCAGCCTCACGCCGGCGGGGAACGATGCGGCTCATCTGGCGCTGGTCCACGCCGATGCCCATACGGACGATCTGTCCGGGCAGCTGACGACACTTTCCGCCGGCCTCTCCAGCGGATATCTGGTGGGTGGTGTCACCAGTTCCCGCACCCGCTCGCTGCATTTTGCCCGCGCGGGATACGAGGATGGTCTGTCCGGGGTGGTGTTCTCCTCGGACGTCACCGTCGCCGTGCGTCTCACACAAGGGTGCTCTCCGCTGCGTCATGGACCGGCCCAGACGCCGGTGCGCCACCGGGTCACAGCGGCGGAGGGCAATGTGATCATCAGCCTCGACGGCCGTCCGGCGCTGGATGTGTTGTGCGAGGACATCGGCACGACTGTCGAGGAGGCCGATTTGCGCGAGATCGCCCACAGTATCCATGTGGGTCTGCCGGTGCCGGGTTCGGATACCGGGGATTACCTGGTGCGCAATCTGCTGGGTCTGGATGTCACCCGCAAACGGCTGGCCATCGGGGATTATGTGGAAACCGACCAGTCCATCCTGTTCTGCCGTCGCGATGTCCAGACCGCTCACGAGGACCTGTTGCGCATGCTGGACCACATCCAGTCCGGCCTTGCGGGGCCGCCCCGGGGGGGATTGTATTTTTCCTGTCTGGGGCGTGGTGAGCGCCTGTTTGGGCGTCGCTCGGCGGAGCTGTCCATTATCAGCGAGCGACTCGGGGATGTGCCACTGGCTGGTTTTTTCTGCAACGGGGAGATCGCCCACGACCGCCTGTATGGCTATACCGGCGTGTTGCTGCTGTTTGCCTGAATCCCCCAGCCGAAAAAAACCGAGGGCAGCTCAAAGCGGGCTGGCGCGATGTGCCGCCTGATCGTGGGCCGTACCGCTGCGGGCTGCGATCAAACGGATGGGCAAGCCTGCGTTGGTTCAAGCGCCCGCTCAGGCTTCTGGCCGTGATGGGCGGGTGAAACGCGGACGCCCCCCTATGATTTCAGGGGCACAAAGATCAGTTCCGGGATGACGACTTCCCAGCGCGGGCATTGGAGATACTTGCGATAGCCCTCGTCGCTGTCCTGCGCCCGGCGCACCAGGACGGCGGCCACCCGAGCGCCTCGGCAATCCATACCCGATGGGGGTCGATAGCCCTGCGCCAGCCGTCCAACCACCCGGCCCTGGCAATCCATCAGCCGCATTCTCCCATCCTGGATGTCCACAGACAGGGCAGCGCCGGGCTGCAAGGCGGCAAGGGCCGCATGAATGGCATCGTCCGGCAGAAGACGGCCGGCATGGCCCAGATCCACGTCCTTGAGGGTCAGTTGCTCGTGGCGTTGGGCGAGTTCAGGCGTCGGTGCGGGGAGTAGCACCGGTTCACGCCGCAGGGCAATTTCCTCCGGCAAGTGATCAAGGAATCGATGCGGCTTCCCGTCCAGGCGCGCCAAGGTGAGCGTTTGCCGCGCTCGGGTCATGGCCACATAGTAGAGCCGGCGCGCCGCATCGGTGTCCTCGTTGACGCCGGTTTTTTCCCAGCCGCCGTCCAGCACGGCGACATGGTCGAACTCCAGTCCCTTGGCGCCATGGGCCGTCACCAGCAAAAGGCCCGTTTGCCGACGGCGAATATCCCGTCCCCAGTCCGCCAGCCAGCCGATCAAGTGTTGCGTGGGGAGCTCGGCGCCTTCGGTTTCCAGGCCATGCGCCTGCACGGCTTCGATCAGCAATGCCCACCACGGATTGGCCGGCTGGCGAGACAGCCAATCCAGCACACTTTGAGTGTCCACGAGGGTGCGTCCATCGGCCCGCAACCAGTCCAGCAATGCCTGGGTCTCCCGCAAGCTCCAGAAAGGAACCCTGTTCTCATCGGCCATTTGCACGGGAATGCCGTGATGATCACAGAAACTGCGCAGCGGCTGCAGAAGCCGCCATTTGCGAGCGATCACGGCGCAAGTCGCCCAATTCCAGTCTGGCGCAAGGGCGGCCAGGCGCTGCAATTCAGTCATCACGGCGACGGCTTGGGTGATGGCGTCGCAGCCCGCCGGCAAGACCTGGACGCGGCCCTGGCCGACTGGATCGCGGGCCTGCCAGTCGCCGCCGGGT
>JBATEM010000165.1:0-1597 GCA_049664005.1 Candidatus Macondimonas sp. | reverse complement strand
CGTATGCCCAGGCCCAGCAATGGCTGGCTGCCCAGCCGGATTGGGTCGCCGGCATCAGCCGGCGCGCGGCCGAACTCGATCGCCATGCGGCCGACCGGGCAGGACTGGCGTCCTGTCCGCCGCAACTTACGTTTGATTTGCGCGGCACCCGGGCCGGTTGCGCCAGCGCCGATGGCCGTATCCGTCTCAATCCCGTCCTGTTGCGGGAGAATCCGGCGGACTTCCTGGCGCAGACGCTGCCCCACGAGGTGGCCCATTGGGTCGTGTTCCGCTGGCGACCGGGTGCCGCGCCCCATGGGCCTGAGTGGCGTCAGGTGATGCATTGGCTCGATGCGCCGGCCCGTCGCTGCCATGGCTTTGATGTGGACCGGGCAAGAGTCAGGATCCTGCGTCGCCACCCCTATGCCTGCGCTTGCCGGGCACATGCGGTGAGCACCATTCTCCATCGGCGCATCCAGGGCGGTGCAGCCTATCGCTGTCGCGCCTGTGGCAGCGTGCTGCGCCTACAAGAGGAGGCAGGTGTGGGCGGGGATTAGCGCAAAAAACGCGATCCATGGAATCTTGCCATCCAAGGCAGCGCGGCTTTGCATCCCAGATGAGCCAAAAGCGGGCTAATATCAGCTTGGCATTTCGCCAAAGAATTCGGTTGCAGGGCAGACAGGGAGGAAGCCTCATGTTGAGACAGGTTTGCGGTGTGGAGGATCTGGCGGTTGGGGCCATGCAAAAGTTCGATGTCGCCGGGACGTCGATCGTGCTGTATCGGCTGCAGGATGGCTTCTATGCCACCCAGCGGTTGTGCAGCCACACCTGGGGGCCGCTGGACCGGGGGCGGCTGGAGAACGATTGCGTGGTGTGTCCCCTGCATCGGGCGCGTTTCGATGTGCGGACCGGGGCGGTCAAGCAGTGGGCCAACTTTCCACCTGGGATCCAGTTGCTGAATTTCCTGCGCGGTCACAAGCCGTTGACCACCTATCCGGTGGAACTGAAAGAGGGCCGGGTCTGGGTCGATGTCTGAACCCACGATCCATGCCGTATCGGACGAGGCGCTTGGGCTATAATCGCGCGCTTTGATCCGCAGCCACGGGCGCGGTGCGTCCGCTGGCGTGTGCTTCGGCGCGGCTCGCCATTTCAGTCAGGGATTTGCAATTCATCATGGCCTTGATCGTCCAGAAATACGGGGGCACTTCGGTCGCCACCATCGAGCGCATCGAGCAAGTGGCCCGCAAGGTCATCGCCGCGCGCGCGCGCGGAGACAATGTGGTGGTCGTGGTATCGGCGATGAGCGGGGAAACCGACCGCTTGTTGGGGCTGGCCCACCAGATCGCGGCCCGTCCGGATCCGCGCGAGGTGGACGTCCTGATCTCGACCGGCGAGCAGGTGACCATCGCCTTGCTGGCCATGACGCTGCAGAAGCTCGGTTGCCCGGCGCGTTCCTATACCGGCGCACAGATTCCCATCGTGACCGACGCGGCTTTTGGCAAGGCGCGCATCGCGCAGATCGATGCCACCCGCATGCAGGCCGATCTGGCGGCGGGGCGCGTGGTGGTGGCGGCAGGCTTTCAGGGGGTGGACGCCGACGGCGACATCACCACCCTGG
>JBATEM010000164.1:0-5171 GCA_049664005.1 Candidatus Macondimonas sp. | reverse complement strand
TCCACCGCATCGCGGTTCCACATCAGGTGGACAATGGCGCTGTTTTCGAGGAAACCGCCGATGACCCCGCCATGCAAGGCCGGCAGGGCGGTATTGCCGATGTTCTTGCTCTGGTAGGGGAGCACGAACAGCGGTTGGCCTGCTGCATCAAGCCGCATGTCCATGCCGATCAGCCGCGCGTAGGGAATGTGGCCCATCAGTCCCGATAAATCACCCTGTTCCCGGGCAGTCTGGATGAGTTGCTGCAATTCCATGGGTTCAGGCCTTTTCCGGCGGGCGGGGAGCGCGAACCGAACTTGCGCTGCTGCGCATGAAGGTGGCCACACTGGTGGCGACGGGCTGCTGCGGATCGCGCTGGTAGGCGACGGAGCGGACGAAGGCGATCTGGCGGGTGAGCCGGTAACACTCCGCCCGGGCGAAGAGGTCCTCGCCGATGGTGGCGGGCTTCAGGTAATCGATGCGCAGGTCGAGGGTGGCGATCGCTTCCATGCGCGGCAGACGGCAGAACACGGCCAGACCGCAGGCGCTATCGATGAGCGAGGTCAGCACGCCGCCATGCAGTACGCCAGTCTGGGGATTGCCGATGAGATCGGCCCGATAGGGGATCTTGAGCAGCCCCCATCCCGCACCCATGTCCACCACTTCCAGTCCCAGCTCGCGGGCATGGGGGATGGCATGGAAAAATCCGCCGTGAAGGCGTCTGACCTGATCGGGCTCGCGTTCGAACAGGGAGGTTTCATCGGTCATCCAGCAATCCTTGCTGTCACAGAAGGCGATCCTGAAGTTAATTCTCGATTGTAGGGCAGCCTCGGCTGCTTGAAAAGCAAGCGCGATCAGAAGATGCCCAAACTCAAGCCCGTGGCCAATGCCTCGCCCATTTCCCGGGCTTGCGCCAGATGCGCCTCGGTCAGCGTCCCGCGACAGATGAGCGGCTCCTGCACCAGGCGGAACGGGTAGCCGCGTGCGATGCGCTGGATGTGCTGGGCCGCGCCACGACCATCATTGCCCGCGCTGATGAACAGGCCATAGGGCAGCGTCTGGATGAGGCCTTGCACCGGATAATAAGTGCGATCAAAAAAATCCTTCAATGCGCCGGACAGATAGCCCAGGTTTTCCGGCGTGCCGAGAAGCAGTCCCTCTGCCCACAGCAGGTCGCATGCCGCGGCCTCCTTGGCCCACAGGCAGCGGACCTCGACTTCTCCGGCTTCCAGGGCACCCTGCGCTGCGGCGCAAGCCAGGCGCTCGGTGTTGCCGGTCTGGGAATGGAAGACGATGAGCAGGTGCTTGCGAGCCATATCGGCGTGATCTCCAGGCGCATCCGGTGTATGCAGGACAGATCGGCCCCCATGCGACGAGCCAGGGGCGATGATAGGATGACGCAAACTATATCAGGCCAGTACTTGGAGGACGCATGACTCAGGTGCTCGACGATCGGGTTGCGGCCGCGGCCTTCAGGCGCCTGCTGGCGCTTTTGCAGGCGCACCCCGAGGTGCAGAACATCGACTTGATGAATCTGGCTGGATTCTGTCGCAACTGTTTGGCCAAGTGGTACGCCAGCGAAAGCGCCGCACTGGGCAGGCCGCTGAGCGATCCGCAGGCGCGTGAACTGATTTACGGCATGCCTTATGCCGAATGGAAGGCACTTCATCAAAAGTAGGCCGGCGTGACGGCCCTGATTCAGGAGATCATCCATGTCCCACGCGACCACCGACCTGTCCGACGCCCATCCCGATGCGATCCAGGTCGCCGAGCCGATGTTCCGCGATTTCGGCGGGCAGCGCGCCTTCCATGGCGCCATCGCCACGGTCAAGCTGTTCGAGGACAACGCCCTGGTGCGCAGCATCCTGGAAACGCCGGGCGCGGGGCGGGTGCTGGTGGTGGACGGCGGGGGATCGATGCGCTGCGCCCTGCTGGGCGATCAGCTTGCGGAACTCGCCGTGCGCAATGCGTGGGCCGGCCTCGTGATCTATGGTTGCATTCGTGATTCGGAGGCAATTGGCCAATTGCCGCTCGGGGTCAAGGCGCTGGCCACCCATCCGCTCAAAAGTATCAAGCGCGGGGAGGGGCAGCGCGAAATCCCGGTGCGTTTCGCCGGCGTGCATTTTCGACCCGGCGCGTGGCTTTATGCGGACGGGGATGGCCTGATTGTCAGCGAGCACCCCCTGACCACCTGATTGCAAAGGCCCCCGCTCACACGCCCAGCAGACGCGTCAATTCCTCCTGGGCGCGTTCCACAGCGGCGCGGCCTTCTGCGATGGCCTCGGCCGCGCGGTAAAACTCCATCAAGCCGATCTGGCCCAGGCGTGGGGCAATCTGCCAATCGGGCGGATCCCCCGCCATGCGGCTGCGGGTGATGCGATCCTGCATGATGTTGATGGCTGTGGTCGTCACATCGAACAGGCCGGGTGGCGCACTTGGAGTGACGCCGCCGTCCCCCTGGAAAAACGAGATCCAGTTGCGCGGGGACCAACGCGGTGCAGCCGGTTCGCTGGCCGTATCCAGTGGATCGGCCGGGGTGATCGCCGCTGGCGCGGGCGCCGGCCGTTGGCGGCGGGTGAGAATGTCGCCGTTGAGATTGACCGCAATCACGATGTCGGCGCCCAAGGCCCGGCACACGGACACCGGCACCGGGTTGACCAGCCCGCCGTCCACCAGCCAGCGCCCCTCGGATTGCACGGGTTTGAACAGGCCCGGCAGGGCGATGGAGGCCTGCACGGCATCCAGGATGGGTCCCTGCGTCAGCCAGATCTCCCGACCCGTGCCCAGATCGGTGGCGACGGCGGCGAAGCGCGGCGAGAGGGTTTCCAGCGTTTTGGACGCCAAGCGCTCATTGAACAGATTCAAGGCGCGGCGCCCGTGCAGCAGGCCGCCACCGGTCAGGCTCCAGTCCAGCATGCGCACCACTTCGAGCCGCCCCAGCCCCAGCACCCAGGACTTGAGCTCGGCCAGCTCGCCACCGCAATAGGCGGCCCCGACCAGGGCGCCGATGGACGAGCCGGCGACCACATCAGGCCGGATGCCCAGTTGCTCCAGCGCTTCAAGTACCCCGATATGGGCCCAGCCGCGAGCGGAGCCGCTGCCCAGGGCCAGTCCGATGCGCGGTTTCATGCTGCTTCCTCAAGCGCTTGAGAAGTCATCATTCCACACTGTTGGCCAGCACATGGGGGCCTTCCTCTTCCAAACGCTCGAAGAAATCCGGATCCATCATCTCGATGAATCGTTTGGCGGCAGGGGTCAGGAATTTCCCCTTGCGCACCACCACGCCATAGGTGCGCTGGGGGAAGTAGTCGTTCAATGGGACGGCGTGCAGTCGTTCATGGCCGGTCAGGCAGATGCTGGTGACAATGGAAATGCCAAAGCCCATTTCCACATATTTCTTGATCACCTCCCAGCCGCCGGCCTCCAGGGTGACCTTGAAATCGAGATTGTGCTGCTGAAACACCATGCGCACCACGCGCCAGGTGCTGAGGTGGCGCGGGGGGAGCAGGAGCCCATATTGGCTTATCTCCTCCAGGGTGATCTTGTCCCGGGACGCCAGCGGGTGATCCAGCGGCATGATCAGCATGGGGTCATAGGAATACATGGGCCAGTAGCTGATGTCGTCCGGAACATCGAGCATCGAGCCGACGGCCAGATCGACATCGTCGGCCCGCAGCATCTCCATGCCATCGCGACCGGTCACGTTATGCAGGTTGAAATGAATGCCCGGGTGGCGCGCCGAGAAGCGGCCGACCAGGTCGGGCAGCAGGTAGAGCAGGGTGGATTCCCCGGCGGCGATATTGAGCTGACCGGATTCCAGTGAGCCGCGGCGCGCCGAGAAATTTTCCGGCAAGGCCTCAAGTCCTTCCACCAGTGGCAGCGCCAGTTCATAAAGAATGTGCCCCTCGGGCGTGAGCTTGATCTTGGGTCCGCGGCGCTCGAACAGCACCACATCCAGTTCGCGTTCCAGGGCCTGAATCTGCAAGGAGACGGACGGCTGGCTCAGGGACATGCGCTCGGCGGCCTTGGAAATGCTGCCGGTCTGGGTGGCGTAACAGAACCCCCGCAGTTGTTGCAGGCGGTTGTGTTTGTAATAGTGTCGAGACGGTTCCTCCATCAGGCGGTGCTCCCTGCGTGCCATCAATGATTGATCATGGAAATATTAAAAATTGAATGGATTGGACTGTCAAATGTATTTCGAAAGCTCTATTATTGGCGATTCAAATAGGCCCGACGGTTGCGGGTGTGCGAGAGTGATCCAGAACAAGACCAACGGTCCGTGGCGGTTTTCCGTCATGAATGGCCCATCTGATCCGGTCCCGTCCCGTTCCCCTGGGCTTCGCTGTTGCCCCGATGCCGCTGAGGCCTTGGGCTCGCGCCATTGCATTGCCTTGAATCCTTGATGTCCACGTGCCGCAGGAGACTGCCATGACGCCCTATCAGACCCGCAACGGTGAGATCGCGATCCTCGGGCCGATGACGCCTGAATATCAATCGGTACTGACTGCCGAGGCCCTTGAGTTCATCGCCGAGCTGGTCGGCCGCTACGCTCCCGAGCGGGATCGCCTGATGGCGCGGCGGCGCGAGCGTCAGCAAGCCTTCGATGGCGGCGCGCTGCCGGATTTTCTCCCTGAAACCGCGGCCATTCGCGCTGGCGACTGGAAGGTGGCGCCGATCCCGGCGGATCTGCAGGATCGGCGGGTGGAGATCACCGGTCCCGTGGACCGCAAGATGATCATCAACGCCCTCAATGCTCCGGTCAAGTGTTTCATGGCCTGCCTGGAGGATGCCCTGTCGCCGACCTGGGACAATGTGATCCAGGGACAGATCAATCTGAAGGATGCGGTGGCGGGGAGCATTTCCTTCGCCAACCCGGATGGCAAGACCTACCGGCTCAGCGACAAGACAGCCGTGCTGATCGCCCGGCCGCGCGGCTGGCACTTGCCGGAAAAGCACATCACGCTCAATGGCCAGATCGTTCCCGCTGCGCTGGTGGACTTCGGTCTGTACTTTTTCCACAACGCCCGCGATCTGATCGCCAAGGGCACCGGCCCCTATTACTACCTGCCGAAGCTGGAGAGCCATCTCGAGGCCCGGCTGTGGGCCCAGGTGATGGATTTCTCCGAAGACCACCTTGGACTCGCCCGTGGCACCATCAAGGCCACCATCCTGATCGAGACGCTGCCGGCGGT
>JBATEM010000163.1:0-3736 GCA_049664005.1 Candidatus Macondimonas sp. | reverse complement strand
CCAGGCCCAGGGTGGTGACATCGTTCATGGTGAGGATGGTGGTGCCGCGCTTGCGCGCTTCCTTCACCGCCGGGCGCGGCACCTGCCAGCCGCCGATGCCGATCTGCACCAGGTTCTTGGCCGGCACGTTGGGCAGGTTGGTGGCGTGGAACCAGGGCGTGGTGTGCATGCGCTCGTCGAGGTCCTTTTCCTGGATGTCCGCATGCCGGTCGAAGTGGATGATGCCGATTTTCTTGTCGGTCTCGCGGGCGATGCCGCGCACGGTGGCAAAGCCGATGGAATGATCGCCGCCGAGTACGATGGGCAAGGCGCCGGACGCGAAGATGTGGCCCATGCCGCGGCTGATCTGGTCGAAGGTCTTCTCGATATTGGCGGGAATCACGAACACATCGCCGGCATCGCACAGATTCATCTGCTCGCGCAGGTCGACGCCCAGCTCATAGTTGTAGGGGGTGTAGAGCGCGCTGATCTTGCGGATGCCTTGCGGCCCGAAGCGGGTGCCGGGACGATAGGTGGTGCCGCCATCGAAGGGCACGCCGAGAATGGCCGCGTCGTATTGGCCGACCAGATGGATATCCTCACAGAACGGCGCCTTCATGAAGGTGTTGATACCCGCGAAATGCGGCAGCTCGCCGCGCACGAAGGTGGAAATCTCCCGATCCTGCACGCTGTCGGCGGCGGGCAGGCCATGATCCAGGCCGTGCTGGACGTGGGCTTTCCAGGCCTGATAGGGCAGGTCCTTTTCCTTGTGCATGGATTTCCAACCCTGCAGCTGGGTCTTGTCGAAGCTGGGGTGATGGTTGAGGCCCGAGCCCATGGGGTTGGTGGTTACAAAGCGTTTCAGGCGCATGACAGGCGTCTCCTTGAGGTTTCATGGGATGGTATGGGCGGATCAGGTGGACGTTCGGCGTCGCGATAATTCGGCCAGACGGTTCAGTTTGTCGAGATCATGCTGGACGCCGGAGGTGGCGCGAATGCGCTCCAGCACGATCTTTTTCCACTGCAGCAACTCGGGGGCGAGCTTGAGATCGGGGTGACGTTCTCCCGGCGGCGGCAGGGACAGGGTATGCACACCATCCACCCGGCCGGGATGGGGGGCCAGGACCACCACACGGTTGGCCAGATAGACCGCTTCCTCCACATCGTGGGTGACGAACACGATGGTGCTGCGTTCAATCTCGAACAACCGCAGGATCAGCTCATGCATCACCTCGCGGGTCTGTGCGTCGAGCGCCCCAAAGGGCTCGTCCATGAGCAACACCCGCGGCTGTGCCATCAAGGCGCGGGCGATGGCCACCCGCTGGCGCATGCCGCCGGAAAGCTGGTTGGGGTAGTGATTGCGGACCGCGTCCAGGCCCATCACGTCCAACAGGGCATAGGACCGCTCCACTGCGGAGGCCGCCTGGGTATCGCTGGCATTGCCGGTATGGACGCGCAGGCTGCGGCAGAAGCGCACGTTTTCCAGCACGGTGAGCCAGGGGTAGAGGCTGTAGTCCTGGAACACCACGGCCCGTTCCGGTCCCGGTCCGGTCACGGGCACATCATCCAGCCAGATGCCGCCGCTGGTGGGGACCTCCAGGCCGGCGATGAGCCGCAGCAAGGTGGACTTGCCGCAGCCGGAGGCGCCCACCAGGGCCAGGAATTCCCCCTGGGCTACGTTCAGATCAATCGCCTGCAAGGCCGGCAGGCTCTGGCCGGGATAGGTCTTGCCCAGGCCCGCGATGCGGATGCAGGGGGCTGGTGCGGTCATCGGGTGTGCAGCCAGGGAAAGGTGCGGCGATGCAGCAGCCGCAAGCCCTGGTCCATCACCAGCCCCAGCAGGCCGATCAGCAGGATGCCGACGAAGATCTTGTCGGTCTGCAGGAAACGCTGGGCGCGCAGGATGGCGTAGCCCAGCCCGGAGTTGGCGGCCACCAGTTCCGCCACCACCAGGTAGGTCCAGGCCCAGCCGAGCGTAATGCGCAGGGTGTCGACGATGCCCGGCAGCGCTGACTTGAACACCACCAGCGACAGAATCTCGCCCCGGCTCGCGCCGAGCGTCTGAGCCGCCTCGATCTGGGTCATGGGCACCTGGCGGACGTTGTCGGAGACCATCAGCACCATCTGGAAATAGGTGCCGATCCAGATCAGGGCGATCTTGGCGCTTTCGCCGATGCCGACCCACAGCATGACCAGCGGCACGAAGGCCACCGCCGGCAGATAGCGGGCAAACTCCATCAAGGGCTCGAAGAAAGCCTGCACCGGGCGAAAGCTGCCGATGTAAACGCCCAAGGGCACGGCCATCACGGCCGCAAGCGTGAATCCCCCCAGCACCCGGCCGATGCTGACCTTGAGATCGGTGAGCAGGTCGCCCTCGCGTGCCCACATCGCCAGCCGCCGCACCACGCCATCGGGGGTCGGCAGGAACACCGGATCCACCAGGCCACTGGCGGCCAGCATCCACCACGCCGCGAGGAAGGTGGTGAAACCTGCCGCCGCCAGGGCGAGATAGGCGCTGTTCCCCAAGTGGCCGCGGATCGACCAGAACGAGGCGACGCCGGTCATGGATCACGGCCCTGCGGTCATGCCGGCCGCTTCGCGCACCAGGCTGGGATCCACCGCGCCGGCAAAGTCCACATTGCCTTCCAGCAACTTGTTCTGCTTCAGGAAAGTCGTGATGGTGGGGCCGACCGCCACCAGCGACTCGGGTCGCTTGGGCTCGCCCAGGGCGATCAGGTTGTCCTTCTCGCCGAAAAAGCGCGTGCCCGAGAGATAGGTGGCGTATTCAGGCGCCGGCAAGCCCACCACCTTGGCCATGATCTTCGCAGCCTGTTGGGGCTCCTTGGCGATGAAGTCAACGGTTTCATACCAGGCGCGGACCATGCCGAGCAGGGTGGCCCGCTTGGCGGCATCGTTCAGCGCCGGCGCCCGCGCCACCAAGAGATCCGGCACCAGGCCGGGCATGTCCTTTGAGGTAAACAGCGGTTTGCCCTTGCCGCTTGCCTGGATCTGGTTCACCCAGGGATTCCAGACCACCGCTGCCGGCACCCGGCCGCCGATGAAGGCGGCCGCCGCGTCGCCCGCGGCCAGATTGACCACCTTCACATCCTCCGGACGCATGCCGTTGCGGGCCAGCGCGGTGGCGAGGACGAAGTGGGAAATGCTGAATTGCTCCAGCGCGACCGATTTGCCCTTCAGGTCGGCGAAGCTTTTGATGGACGGCGCCACCATCAGGGCGTCGTTGCCCGCCGAATTGTCATTGACCAGCACGACCTTGAGCGGAATGCCGGCCGCGAGCGGCGCCAGGGTATCGCTCCAGGTTTGCGAGTTGGCGTCGAGCTGGCCAGCGGAAAGGGCTTGAATGGAATCGGTATAGTTGGGGAACCAGACCAGCTCCACCTCGGCGCCGTGGCGCTTGAGGAAGCCTTTTTCCTGGGCGACATACCAGGCGACCCAGCCCGGCCAGTCGCTCACGCCCACCTTCAGCGGAGCAGCGGTGGCGGTGAGGGTGAAGAAGGCAAACAGCAAGGGCGTGAGCACATGAAGCAGCAGGCGGCGAGGCATGTCGGATCCTCCGGTGGGAATGAAACACAGCGCGCGAGAGGGCCATTTGGTCCTCCCGGGCTTTTGTCCCGCCGGTGCAGCCCCGCTGGGGCCGGCAACCCTCGGACCAGTCACCCCCGTGGAGGCCGGAACCCTAGTTGCCTTGATGGATCGCGTGGGAAAATGAAAACCATGCCCGCTCGCGTCGCCTTTC
>JBATEM010000162.1:0-7046 GCA_049664005.1 Candidatus Macondimonas sp. | reverse complement strand
CGCCGAGCAAGGCGTCATAAAGCAGTTTTTCGCGCATCAAGGCCCGTTCCCGCGCGCCCAGCACCTGATCCTCGAAGCTTTTCAATTCTTCGGTGATGTAGCGCTCGGCGCCCTTGAGGGTCTGGCGGCGGGTGTATTCGGTGGGCACGCGTTCGGCATGGGTGCGGCCCAGCTCGATGTAGTAGCCGTGCACGCGGTTGTAGCCGA
This sequence comes from Candidatus Macondimonas sp., assembly GCA_049664005.1. GTDB lineage: Bacteria > Pseudomonadota > Gammaproteobacteria > UBA5335 > UBA5335 > Macondimonas. The sequence continues at coordinate 6,839 of JBATEM010000162.1, read as the reverse complement.
CCTTGAGGGTGGCGATGCCGGTGCGCTCCCGTTCGCGCCGTTCCAGATCCAGCAGGAAGCCGTTGGCGTTTTCAGACAGGGCGCGCAGCCGGTCCAGTTCGACATCAAAACCGGATGCGATTACGCCGCCTTCGCGCAGCAGCGCCGGTGGCTCGTCCGCCAGCGCCCGCTCCAGGCGCTGGCGCACCGCCGCATGGTCGGCCAGATTGTCCATCAGGCCATCCAGCAGCGGGCTGTCCAGGTCAATCAGCAGTCCGCGCAGCTCGGGCAGGCGCGCCAACCCTCCGCGCAGGGTGGTCAGGTCCCGTGGCCGGGCGGTGGCCAGGGCGATGCGGGTCAGGATGCGCTCCAGGTCGCCCATGCCACGCAACAGGCGTTGCAGGGGTTCCCGCGCTGGGGCATCGCGCAGGGTGGTGATGGCCTGGTAACGACGGCGCAGTTCGTCCTGCTCGCGCAGCGGGCGCTGCATCCAGCGCCGCAGCAGGCGGCTGCCCATCGGTGTCTGGGTGCGATCCAGCACGGCGGCCAGGGTGTGGTCGGTGCCGCCGCGCAGATTGGTTTCCAGCTCCAGGTTGCGGCGGGTCGCGGCATCGAGCAGCAGGCTGTCCTCGGGATGCTCCACATGCAGCGCGCGCAGATGGGGCAGGGCGCCGCGCTGGGTGTCCTGCACATACGCCAGCAGCGCGCCCGCGGCGGCGATTCCCGCATCGAGCCCTTCGGCGCCGAAGCCGCCCAGGTCATGGGTCTGGAACTGGCGGCACAACTGTTCCTGCGCGCTGATCACATCGAAATGCCAGGGCGGACGCCGCCGCAGGGCGCGATGGGCGGACCAGGGGGCGGGCAGGGCGAGGTCTTCGGGAATCAGCAGTTCCGCGGGTTGCAGCCGCTCCAGTTCCGCCAGCCAGTCGGCTTCGTGGACCGTTTCCAGGATGCAGAAGCGGCCGCCGGACAGATCCAGCCACGCCAGGGCGTGGCGTTCACCCATCCGGTTCAGACAGGCCAGCAGATTGTCGCGATGGGTCTCCAGCAGGCTGTCTTCAGTGACCGTGCCGGGGGTGACGATGCGGGTGACAGCGCGCTCCACCGGCCCCTTGCCGGGCGTGGGGGTGCCGACCTGTTCACAGATCACCGCCGACTCGCCCAGCTTGAGCAGGCGGGCCAGGTAAGCTTCCAGGGTGTGGTAGGGGACGCCGGCCATGGCGATCGGCGCGCCGGCCGATTCCCCGCGCTGGGTCAGGGTCAGGTCCAGCAGCGCGGCGGCGCGGCGGGCATCGTCGAAGAACAGCTCGTAGAAATCCCCCATGCGGTAGAACAGCAGGTGGTCGGGATGCTCGGCCTTGATGCGCAGGTACTGCTGCATCATGGGCGTGTGTTGCTGGACGGCTGGCTTCATGGATGCATTCGCTGGGATCACAGGTGGGCGTGGGTGGTCAGTCATCCCACGCATGAGGCGGTCTGTCCGGGCGGCAAGCGGGCACTCCGGCGAATTGTAGGCTGTCCACGAGGCATGGCGACAGACGGGGGGATTGACGCTGGGGCGCTATCCCGGCATCGGCGTGGCGCGGACTAGGCGCGCCGCGAGGGCTCGGCCTACAATGGCGACCGGTCCGTCCCGGATCGGCTCTGAACGTGATTGCAAGACCCATGTCGGACGTCCTGGCCGCTGCCCAGAATCTTTATCACAGTGCGCTGGATGTCTGGTGGTTCTTGCCGCTGTCCATCGGTGTCATGGTCGGGAGCACCGTGCTGCTGCCCTGGCTGGTGATCCAGATGCCGCCGGATTATTTCATCAAGGGTCATCGCCATCCACTGGCCCGGCGCGAGCGCCATTGGGCGCTGCATGTGGCCCTCGTGCTGGGCAAGAATCTACTGGGGCTGGTGATGGTGCTGGCTGGCGTTGCCATGCTGGCCCTGCCCGGCCAGGGGGTGCTGACCATTCTTGCCGGGCTCATGGTGATGGATTTCCCCGGCAAATATCATCTGGAGGGGGCGATTATCCGGCGCCGGGCCGTGCTCAAGGGCCTGAACTGGATTCGTGCCCGCGCCCACAAGCCACCGTTGATTCCGCCGCCGCGTCATCCCTGGCGCGACGAGCACGAGGGCTGAATCGCTTCAGTCCCAGCGGAAGCTCCAGGCGCCAACCGTCAGGAATACCGCTGCCATGCCCAGCAGGATCGCCAAGTGCGGGGCGATCTGCAGGAATCCTGCCCCATCGAACATCACCGCCCGCGCCGCCTCGATCACATGCGTCAGGGGGAGCAGTTCGGCCGCTCGCTGCAGCCAGGGATGCAGGCCTTCGGTGGAAAACCACACCCCCGACAGGAACATCATCGGCCAGGTGATGAGATTGAGCAGACCATCGGCCAGTTCCTGGCTGGACAGCCGCGCGGCGATGATCAGCCCGAGGCAGGTCAGCGCGATGGCGCCGCAGGCGAAGACGCTGAACAGGGCGAGCGGATTGCCCCGCACCGGGACGTCCAGCATCACCCAGGCCAGCAGGAATACGCCGCTGGTAATGCTCAAGGTCAGCCACAGGCGAGACAGCAGCTGGGCGGTGAGGAATTCGAACGCAGTGAGCGGCGTGGCCTTGAAGCGCTTGAGCACGCCGTTCTTGCGGTAGCGCACTACCACATACCCCACCCCGAACAGGCAACTGAACATCATGTTCATGGACAGGATGCCTGGCAGCAGCCAGTGGGCGTAGCGCACCGCCGTGCCGCTCACCTGCTGGCGGATCGGCGGCGGTGTGCTGACGGCCTCCAGCGCCCGTGCCAGGATTTCACCATGGGGCGAGTCCCGGTTCACCCAGTAGCGCCCACCGGATACATCCAGCAGCAGATCGAGCTGATGGCGTTCGACCTTGACGATGGCGGGCCCCAGATCGTCCACCGGCACACGCAGGATATGCGGCAAGTCTCCCAGTGGATCGGCGCCGGTCGCCGTGGCGCCATGGAGACCCACGCGATACTGCGCTGGCCCATCGCCGTTATAGGCAAAGCTGAAGCCGAACACGATCAGCAGCGGCAACAGCACGTTCCAGGCCAGGGAGGCTCGGTCACGCAGGAATTCCCGATTGCGTGCCTGCCACACCACCCCGAACCGCATCAGGCCTTTCATGCGCGCAACTCCTGCCCAGTCAGCGCCAGGAACAGATCCTCCAGCGTGGCGGTGCGAATGCGCAGTCCGCTCAAGTCCGCTCCGGCGTCCAGCAGCCGGCGCAGGGTTTCGTTCACCGCGCGGGTCACCAGCTCCAGGCCATGCAGGGTTTCCTGCGCGGCAAGCTCGGCCCGCGCCAGCGCCGGGGCCTGATCCGGCGGCAGCACCAGGATCGATTCATCGGAATGGGCGGCGAGCAGGGCGGTCGGGCTGCCCTGAGCGATGATCCGGCCGTGGTCCATGATGGCAACCTCATCGCACAGGGCGTGCGCCTCTTCCAGATAGTGAGTGGTGAGCAGGATGGTGCTGCCGCCTGCCTTGATTTCCCGCACCAGTTCCCAGAAACGGCGCCGCGCCTGCGGGTCCAGTCCGGTGGTGGGCTCATCCAGGAACAGCAGGGCCGGGCGGTTGGCCAGGGCGATGGCGAGCAGCACGCGCTGGCGCTGGCCGCCGGAGAGGGTGTTGACGTATTGGTTGAGAAAGTCGGTGAGGGCGCAGCGCCGCACCAGTTCGTCGAAGTCGGCATGGCGGCGATAGAGGTGGCCGAAGGTATGCAGCGCCTCGCGCACGGTCATGAAATCCTGCAGCGCCGTGCTCTGGAACATCAGCCCGATTTCCTGGGGATAATCCCGGCCCACCGGGGCGCCGCGGAAGCGGATCTGGCCGGCGCTGGGCGGGGTGATTCCTTCCAGCATTTCCACGGTGGTGGTCTTGCCGGCGCCGTTGGGACCCAGCAGACCAAAGCACCGTCCTTCGGCAACGGCGAAGCTCACCCCGTCCACGGCCCGCTGGCCGCCATAGTCTTTGATCAGATTGCAGGCTTCCAGCAGGGCAGGGGGCATGTGCCGTACAACTCAAAGGGTAACGGGGTGGTGGGCCATGTTAGCCGCTGATCCGGGCTTGCGACAGGGGCCGGTCGGGCGTGGCGTCCGGATGTGGGCGAATCCAGACGGGCGCTCGCGCCAGTTGACGCAGCACGTTCATGCGCCGCCGCAGGGGCCACCATTCATAGAGAAAAATCTCCAGCGGGCGCCACAGGGCCACCCAGCCCACAATCAGCAGTCCCTCGCCCAGCACCCGGGCCGGGAGGCCCGCCCCCCACTGGTTGATTGTCTCGCTGGTGATGAGGCAGATGCCCAGGAATCCCAGGCCGATCAGCAGCGCGGTGCGCCCGTCCCGCAGCAGGCGGTCCAGCGTGCGGCGGCTGCTGCGCGCCCGGTCGGTGAAATAATGAGCCAGGGCCTCGGGCAGCAGCGCTTCGGCCTGGGCGATCTCCGCTGTGGGCAGTTCAAACACCAGGGCGATGGGCAGGTCCGGACCGATTTCCTCGGCCGATTCCACCAGATAGGTTTCCGCATCCGGATCCAGGTCTTTCTCCCGGAACGGCGCCGGGTCCAGGTTGTGGAACAACTGGGCCAGCCGGCTGAGGCGGACTTCGATCAGCACATGGCCTTGGGCCTGGGTGAAGCCGGCGGGCGCCGCTTGGCGTTGGTGACCTTTCATCGCATTTTCCTGTGGGGCGGACGATACAATGCCCTTCCTCTCGTGTGCCGGAGAACGAAAACATGTCTCTTCCCTTCGACGCGGATCCCCGCTCCTATGCCCATCGATTTCCTCTGGCGGTGCGCTGGGGCGACATGGACGCCTATGGGCATGTGAATAACGTCAGTTTCCTGCGCTACCTGGAAAGCGGCCGGGTAGCCTATGCCCATGCGGTTTATGACCGGCCGATCAAGGCCGATACCGAGAACATCATCCTCGCGGACACCCAGTGCAGCTTCAAGCACCAACTGCATTATCCCGCCGAAATCACGATCCTGAGCCGGACCTCGCGGGTGGGTCGCACCAGCATGACCATGGAGCAGATGATCCTGCTGGCGCCGAACGAGGCCTTGGTAGCGACTTCGCGCAGCATTCTGGTGTGGTTCGACTTTGTCCGCCAGCGACCGGCACCGGTCCCTGACTGGCTGAAGATCCGGCTGCAAGAACATGAGGTGCTGAAACCCGAGGGGCTTTAGGCCTCATTCGCCTGCGGACACCGACCATTCGTCAGTCCGCCATTGTGCCTGGATCAAGACGGGCGCAAGGCGGACGATACCCATGGAGAGGCTGGACTGGAACACCCTGCGGATGGGGTGGGATTACGCCGGAGACAAGGGTATGCGACAAACTGATCAAGCCGATCCCGCGCACAACAGGACGCGTCCATTGGCGGAGCCGGCTTCTCCGGGCACGCGGGCTTGTTCGGACGCCGAGACCGGGAGCTACCCCGTCCATCATGCCGATCCGGATCATGCCATGGGCAGCTGTTTAATGCCGCTGCGCTTCGCCATCGTGGACGAGGCGCTGAGCGCGGCGCCTGAAGTGGTCTCCACCCAGCGTGATTTGTTGTTTCTGGCAGCCGAGTTCAACCTGATCCGGCGCGAATTCGATGCCTGGCGTGACCGGGCCGAGCAGGAAGCCCCGGCGACCTGTGCCTATATTCAGGCATTGGACCGGCATCTTGCTCGCTTGCTGGAAGCCTTGATGCTGCGCGAGCTGGGCGATGGGGAAAACCTGTGGCGTGCGGTGGATCTCAGGCCGGATGGCTTGAGCTTTCGTAATGATTGCGCGTTGCCGCGTGGCAGCCTGCTGGATCTGCGCTTTCTGCTGCCGGGTGCGGGGATTGGAATTCGCAGCCTGGGGCGGGTGGTACGCTGCGATCAGCCGACGCGTGATGGCCGTCACCTGATTGGCGTGCGTTTCCTGGATCTGGGGGAGGCGGATCGGGAACTGCTCTGCCATTACCTGGGCTTGCCGGAGGTCTGATCGCCCGAGCGCATCAGGCGCCTGGTCAAGTTGCGCTTCCTGCCGGGGATGCGTGTTTCGCCCCCCTCATGACCCCTTCGATCACCTTGATCTTTCAAACGGACTGATCCTGCCGGCTCAGGGCTTTTTTCAGGGCAATCCCCTGCGCTGCCTGGGGCGCCTGCCAGCCGCTGCATGTGCGTGGGCGGTGCACGCGGGATACAAATTGCGCTAGAATCCAGCCCCGTTTGACGGAACCAAAACCGCCCGCGCGCAGCCTCTGTTCCAATAGCCTGCGCAGCCATCCCCAGGATGGCGTCGGGTGGTTCATGAGGGATTCCCATGCCGCGCCTCTTGCCGGACCCCGATGGTTTAGCGCAATCCCGGGCAACTGCCTTGGGCTTGCCGCGTGCCGGGCGAAAAGCGCCGCGGATTCCCGATGGGGTGGAGCGGCCGCCTTTCCCGATGACTCCTCCCTTGCATTCGCCGGTCTGGTTTCCCTCGCTTCCGTCCCAAGTCTCCTCCTCGATCGATCTTTGGCTGCATGTCCAGGGCAGCCTCGCCACGCCGATTCAATCCTTTCCATTTTACCCACGCCAGGGTGATGCACCATGAGCCAGGACTTGCGGGACAAATACCGCAGCACGCCGCTGTACGGCGGCAATGCTGCGTTCATCGAGAGTTACTACGAGGAATTCCTCAAGAACCCCGACAGCATCACGGATCCGCGCTGGCGCGCCTACTTTCAGGGCCTGACCGAGGCGACGGGTCAGGCCCGGGATGTCCCCCACGGGCCCATCCAGCGTTCGTTTGCCCACTATGTCCGGCGCAAGGAAACCGTCCGCGCGCCCGGTGCCGGAACGGATGGCGGATTGGGCGCCGCAGCGGCCCAGCGC
>JBATEM010000161.1:0-13107 GCA_049664005.1 Candidatus Macondimonas sp. | reverse complement strand
CCGCGAAGCTGCTCGCGCCGGGGGCCTGGGGCCTGCTGATCACCCTGGACTACCCGCAGGAAGCCATGGACGGACCGCCCTTTGCAGTGCCCGAAGCCGAGGTGAGGGCGCTCTATGGCGCCTTCGCCGAGATCCAGTCGCTGGTGGTAGAGGACGCCCTCGACGCCGAACCGCGTTTCCGCGAGCGCGGCTTGAGCCGCCTCAGCCAATGCGCCTACGCGCTGCACTTTGCCGCCGCGTGAGCATGGCCGTTTCCACAGCAGGCCATTCCAGTGACGCGGGCGGCCACATGCGCGCAGCCACGATCGCGGACCTGGATGCGCTGCTGGAAATCGAGCAGCGCTGTTTCGACAGCGACCGGCTCACCCGGCGCAGTTTCCGCCACCTGCTGACGCGGGCCAAGGCCATCACGCTGGTGCACGAGCGCGATGGCGATCTCGATGGCTATGCGCTGGTGCTGTTCCATGCCGGCACGGCGCTGGCGCGGCTCTATTCCTTTGCGGTGCGCCCGGAATGCCAGGGTCGGGGCGTGGGCGCGCGACTGCTGGAAAGCGCCGAAGCGGTGACGCTGGAACACGGCTATGCGGCCCTGCGGCTGGAAGTGCGCCAGGACAACGCCGCCGCCCGGACGCTCTATCGCCGCGCCGGCTACCGGGAATTGGAGATCCTGCCCGATTACTACGAGGATCACGCCAATGGCCTGCGGCTGGAGAAAACCCTCGGCGCGCGCGCCCGCCCGGCGCTGGTGCCAGTCCCTTTCTACGAACAGACATTGGAATTCACCTGTGGGCCGGCCGCGCTGATGATGGCCATGAAAGCGCTGGATCCCGCGCTGAATCTGCACCGCAAGCTGGAGCTGCAACTCTGGCGCGAGGCCACCACCATCTTCATGACGGCGGGCCACGGCGGCTGTGGTCCGTATGGCTTGGCGCTGTCGGCGCATCACCGCGGCTTCGAGGTGACCGTGATGGTCAAGGACCGCGCGGCCCTGTTCGTGGATTCGGTGCGCTCGCCGGAGAAGAAGGCCGTCATTGCGCTGGTGCAGGAAGACCAGTTGGAGCAGATTCTCCAGCGGGACATCCGCATGGGCTACGGACTGGTGTCGGTGGCCGACCTGGAACAGGAGCTGCGCAGCGGCGGCGTGCCGCTGGTGATGATCAGTTCCTACCGGCTCTATGGCGAGAAATTCCCCCACTGGGTGGTGGTGACCGGTTTTGACGATCATTTTCTCTATGTGCATGACCCTTATGTGGATTACGCGGCCGGCAAGACGCCGACCGATTGCGTGAACCTGCCGATCCTGAAGGCGGAATTCACGGGCATGGCGCGCTATGGCAAAAGCGGCCAGCGCGCTGTCATCATCTTGCGTCGCCGCGCCCCGGTCGCCTCTGAGCTTGCACCCCCTCCATGAGCAAACACCTGATTCTCGTCGATCGCCGCGCGGACTGGCCCATCGACCTGCCGGCGCTGCCGGTGATGAGCGCCAAGGACTACATCGACGCCGATGACCCGCCCGGTCTCGCCGCCGATCGCGAACTGCGCATCCTCAACCTGTGCCGGAACTACCGCTACGGCAGCATCAGCTATTACTGCCTGCTGCTGGCCGAGGCGCGCGGACAGCGCATCCTGCCCAGCGTCAGCACGGCGCTGGATCTGTCGCGCAAGACCATCTACGAACCCCTGACCGAGGATCTGGACGAGGATTTGCAGAAATACCTGCGCGGCCAGGATGGCCAGGATATCCGCCTGTGGATCTTCCTGGGCCGCGCCTCCCAGCCGGCGTTCCAGGATCTGGCGGACGATCTGTTCGAACGCCTGCCCTGCCCCCTGCTGGCCGTGGATCTGCACCAGAACAGCCGCTGGCAGATCCATCGCGTGCGCCCCATGGCGCTGGCCGATCTGGATGCGGATCAGCGCCGCCAGTTTGCCGAGGCGATGGAACAGTATCTGGCCGGGGCCTGGCAAAGTCCGCGCCGGCGTTCCACCGGCCGCTACGACCTCGCCATCCTGCATGACCCCAACGAGGCCATGCCGCCTTCCAATCCCAAGGCGCTCAAATCCTTCATCCGCGCCGGTAAGCGCCTGGGACTGGATGTGGATCTCATCACGCGCAAGGATTACGGGCGCCTGGCCGAATACGACGCCCTGTTCATTCGCGAAACCACCGCCATCAACCACCACACCTTCCGCTTCGCCAAACGTGCCGAGGCCGAGGGATTGGTGGTGATCGACGATCCCACGTCCATCCTGCGCTGCACCAACAAGGTTTACCTGGCCGAATTGCTGCGCACCCATCAGGTCAAGACGCCCGCCACTCAGATCCTGCGCCGCGAGCGCAACATCGCACTGGAGCCGCCGCTGGATTATCCGGTGGTCTTGAAAATCCCCGACGGCGCGTTCTCGGTGGGCGTGAGCAAGGTGCACGATGCCAGCGAACTCAAGGCCGTCGCGGAGCGCATGTTCCAGAAATCCGACTTGATCCTGGCGCAGGAATATCTCTATACCGAATACGACTGGCGCATCGGCATCCTCAACCGCCAGCCCTTCTATGCCTGCCAATACTTCATGAGCAAGGATCACTGGCAGATCTACGATCACAAGACCGGGGGCGGCATGGCCACCGGAAACTCCCGCACCCTGCCGCTGGAACGCGTGCCGGCTGTGGTCCTGCGCACCGCGGTCAAGGCGGCCCGGTTGATCGGCACCGGGCTCTACGGGGTCGATCTCAAAGAGACCCGGCAGGGCGTCTGCGTCATTGAAATCAATGACAACCCCAATCTTGACGTCGGCGTCGAGGACGAGATCCTGAAAGAACAGATGTATGAGGAGGTCATGGCCGAGTTTCTGCGCCGGCTGGAACAGCGCACCCGGCTGCGTTATGGCGGGGCCTGATTGCCGAGTGATGCGCGACGCGGCGGCAGGCCCCTTGATAAACTGCCACGGATCGTCCCATTTGCAATGCCTTCAGGAAGGCGGGGCTGGATCCCTGCCTTGCAGCATTCTCCGACATCATTAAATGAAACCCGCCAAGGAGTGCACCATGTCTCTCACCATCGATCAGGCCAACGAGCAGCTCACCGGCAAACCGGGCCTGTTCAACTTCGAGGAAATCGACATCCGCGGTGTCCCCACCCGCGTCTGGAAGGCCGCCCCGCCGTCCTTGCGCACCGTGCTGGACATCAGCCGCGCCCATGGCGCCAAGGATTATCTGGTCTACGAGGACGAGCGCTGGACCTTCGCCGAGCACTACCGCGCCGTGGCCGCGCTGGCGACCCGCATGGTGGAGGATCTGGGCATCCGATCAGGCGACCGTGTCGCGCTGGCAATGCGTAACCTGCCGGAATGGCCGATGATTTTCTGGGCCACCGTGTCCATCGGCGCCGTGATCGTGCCGCTGAACGCCTGGTGGACCGGCGAGGAGCTGGAATTCGGCCTGACCGATTCGGGCGCGCGCGTGCTGTTCTGCGACGCCGAGCGCATGGAACGCATCCAGCCCCACCTGGACCGCTTGGCCGGTCTGGAAAAGATCATCGTCGCCCGCAGCCCGGCGCCGCTGCCCGCTGGCGTGCTGGATTTCCTTGAATTCCGCGGCGCACTGCCGGAGAAGGCCGTGCTGCCCAAGGCCACGATCGCCCCGGACGACAACGCGACGATCTTCTACACCTCCGGCACCACCGGCAAGCCCAAGGGCGCGCTGGGCACCCATCGCAACATCTGCCAGAACCTGATCAGCGGCGCCTTCGTGCGCATGCGTGCCAGCGTGCTGCGCGGCGAGGACCCGACTGCCGGCATGCAGATGGTGGGACCCAGCATGCTGCTGTCGGTGCCGTTGTTTCATGTCACCGGCTGCCACGGCTTTCTGGTCGGCGTGACCCTGGCCGGGGGCAAGCTGGTGATGATGTACAAGTGGGACAGCCAACGTGCCATCGAGCTGATCGAACAGGAAAGAATCTCTACCTTCGGCGGCGTGCCATCCATGGTCTGGCAGGTATTGGAAAATCCGGACCTGCCCAACCACGACCTGTCCTGCGTCACCAACATCGCCTATGGCGGCGCGCCGGCGGCGCCCGAGCTGCTCAACCGCATCAAGCAGACCTTTCCCAAGGTGGATCCGGGCAATGGCTACGGCATGACCGAAACCTCCGCCCTGTGCACCAGCAATTCGGCCGAGGAATACCACCGCCGCCCGGACAGCGTGGGCTGTCCGGCGCCCGTCACCCAGATCAAGATCGTCGGCGGCGATGGCGTGGAACTGCCCCGTGGGCAGGTCGGCGAACTGTGGGTCAAGGGTCCCAACGTCATCCAGGGCTACTGGAACCGGCCCGAGGCCAATGCCCAGACCTTCACCGATGGCTGGCTGCACACCGGCGATCTGGCGCGCATGGATGAGGAAGGCTATCTCTACATCGTCGATCGGGCCAAGGACATGCTGATTCGCGGCGGCGAGAACATCTATTGCGTCGAGGTGGAAGATGCCCTCTACAGCCATCCGGCGGTGATGGATGCCGCCGTCATCGGCATTCCAAATCGTGTGCTGGGTGAGGAAGTCGGCGCCGTGGTGCAGATCGCCCCCGGCCATCAAGTCAGCGTCGAAGACCTTCAGGCCCACGTCGCCGCGCATCTGGCCCGCTTCAAGGTGCCGGTGCGCATCGAGCTGCGCACCGAACCCTTGCCGCGCAACGCCAATGGCAAGATCCTGAAAAGCCAGCTCAAGCAGGAACTGGGACTGGTGCCGGAAGCCGCCTCGGCGTGAAGCGCTTCTCGCCCCGCGATTGGGCGCAGTGGCTCGGGTCCATCGACCCCGGCTCGCTGCCCCCATCGCGGCGCGTCCTGTTGCTCAGCGTCCGCATCGCGCTGGCGGTGGGGCGTGATCTGGCCCAGGGCCCCATCAGCTTATGGGCCATGAGCCTGGTCTACACCACGTTGTTGTCCCTGGTACCGCTGCTGGCCTTGGGCTTTTCCGTGCTCAAGGCCTTTGGTGTCCACAACGTCGCCGAACCCTTGATCGCCGAGCTGCTCGCCCCGCTCGGGGAGCAGGGCGTGGAAATCACGACTCGCATCGTGGGCTTCGTGGAGAACATGCAGGTCGGCGTGTTGGGCTCCCTGGGACTGGGTTTCCTGCTCTACACCGTGGTGTCCCTGATTCAGAAGGTGGAACAAGCCTTCAACGACATCTGGCGGATCAGCGACGCACGTTCCCTGGCGCGCAGTTTCAACAACTACCTGATCGTGGTGTTGCTGGCGCCGGTGCTCTATCTGGTGTCCACCGGGCTCTTTGCGTCGATCATGGGCGCAGAAGTGGTGCGCGGCTTGAGCGATTGGCAGCCCGTCGGCATGGCCCTGTCCCTCGTGACTCGGTTGGCGCCATTGCTGCTGATCACGGCCGTCTTCACCTTCATTTACCTCTATCTGCCCAATACCCGGGTGCGCTGGCACGCCGCACTTTCGGGTGCGGTTGTGGCCGCGCTGTCCTGGCTCATTGGCGGGCAAGCCTTTGGCTTTTTTGTGGTCGGCAGCACCAGCTACAACGCGATCTACTCCGGTTTTGCCATCCTGATCCTGCTGCTGATCTGGCTGAATGTGGTCTGGACCATCCTGCTGGTGGGGGCTCAGGTCGCGTTTTATGTCCAATATCCTGCCGCCACATTACCCCGCGCGGGCGGGAACGCCGAGGCACCGTTGCCGCACGAGCAGTGGGCGCTGATCCTGCTCCATGCAGTGGCGCGGCGCCACCATGACGGCCAGCCGCCCGCTGATCTCGATACCCTGGCAGCGGCCTTGAATGTTGTGGCCGCGCCCCTGCGACCGGTGGTTGCGTGGCTCATCGAACAGGGCTTGCTGGTGCGTTCCCAGGATGATCCGCCCCGCCTGGTCCTGGCAGTCGCCCCGGAACACATTCGCCTGGACGCAGTGCTGAGCGCCCTACCCCTCCCGGTTTCAGGCCCTGGCGGCCCTGCCTTGCAGGCGCTGGCGCAGCAAATGGCTGAAGCCAACCACGCTGTTTTGGGGGATCGCACCCTGGCCGATCTGCTGACCGATCCCGCAACGGCAACCCGGAATGCCTCCCAGGACGTCAATGATCAGGGGAATGGCGGACATGAACCGTGACTCCAAATTGTGTGGATGCGCATCGGCGCCGATCAAATCCCCAATCGCTGGAAACCAGACGTCGACCGGCAAACAGGCCATGGTCAGCCTGTTCTCGATCCCGAAAATGGATTGTCCCGCCGAGGAACGCCTGATCCGCATGGCACTGGAACCCGTGGATGGGTTGGTGGCCTTGGCATTCGACCTGGGACAGCGGGAACTGCGGGTCGTCCACCAGGGGCCCGTCGCGCTGATTGCGGCTCGATTGGAACCACTCGGTCTGGGTGCGCGCCTGGTTTCCTCCTCTGCGACGACACCGCCGCCGGCCTTCGCCGCGTCGCCATCGCCGCAACGCGAACGCCGCACGCTGCAATGGCTGCTGGGCCTGAACGCGACCATGTTTGTGGTGGAGCTGGCGATGGGCTGGCTGGCCCAGTCCACGGGACTGATCGCCGACTCGCTCGATATGTTCGCGGACGCCGCAGTCTATGGCTCGGCGCTCTATGCCGTGGGTCGTCCTGCCGGCGACCAGTTACGCGCCGCCCGGCTGTCGGGCTGGCTGCAATTGCTGCTGGCACTTGGCGCGCTGTCGGAAGTGCTGCGGCGTTCTTGGTTGGGCAGCGCGCCGGAACCGCCGCTGATGATGAGCATCGCCCTCTTGGCGCTGATCGTGAACATAACGTGTCTCGCCCTGCTGGCGCGTCACCGCGAGGGTGGCGTCCACATGCGGGCGAGCTGGATTTTCTCCACCAATGACGTCATCGCCAATCTCGGCGTGATCCTCGCCGGCGCCCTGGTCGCCTGGAGCGGGACGAATACCCCGGATCTGATCATCGGGACGCTGATTGCCCTGGTCGTTCTGAACGGTGCCCGCCGCATCCTGCGGCTGCGCGCCTGATCCTCAATCGGCGGTCCAGCCAGCCTGGCGCCGGCATCATGCGAGCGCGGCGCAGGCGGCGTGGCGCGGACAATCGACCAGATGGTCGTTGACCATGCCGGTGGCCTGCATGTGCGCATAGACGATGGTCGGCCCGACGAAGCGAAAACCGCGCCGTTTCAGATCACGGCTGATCGTTGCGGCGAGCGGCGTGACCGCCGGCACCTGATCAAGGCGCTCGAAGTGGTTGACGATCGGACGCCTGTCCACGAAGTCCCAGATATAGCGATCGAAACTGCCACATGCCTCCTGGACGGCGAGGAAGGCCTGGGCATTGCTCACCGCCGCCTGGACTTTCAGCCGGTTGCGGACGATGCCCGGATCCTGCAACAGCGTCTCGACACGCGCCGCGTCAAAACGCGCTACCTGTTCCACGTCGAAGTCCGCGAACAGGCGCCGATAATGCGCCCGCTTGCGCAATATCGTCAGCCAGCTCAAGCCCGCCTGCGCGCCTTCCAGAATCAGGAATTCAAACAGCGTGCGGTCCGTATGCACCGGAACGCCCCACTCGGTGTCATGGTACTGCCGGTACAGCGGGTCCTGGCCACACCAGGGGCAGGCGTCGAGACTCATCATGATGGTTTTTCAGATTCTCAAAACTTTTAAAGCACGGTCATCCGATCCAGGATTCTGGACACTACTTCTGGCGATCAAGATCGATCGCTTGTGTCCGGCCTGTTTGCGAGCGCCGATAAACGCATCAATAACCCGAATTGAATGTAAGGGGAAAATGGTACTGCATATCCATCCCGACTCCAGCGCAAAGGGATTGCAAAAGCGCATGAAAAACCCCCGGTGCAATGCCGGGGGTTCAGGGTGGCTAAAAGGCGGGCCGCAAACGACCCGCCGTCAGCGGATCAGGCGTTTTCGCGGTGCAGCATGTGCATGACGCAGACCGAGCCGGCCCCCATCATGTGTACCGCTGCGGTGTGGGCGCCTTCCACCTGGCGCTTGCCGGATTCACCGCGCAATTGCTGTGTGGCGTCCCACACCTGGGCCAGACCCGTGGGGCCGCCCGGATGGCCGCGGGCGATGAGGCCGCCGTCGGTGGAGAACGGAATGCGCCCACCGATCTGGGTGGCGCCTTCCAGCACCAGCTTCTCGCCCTCGCCCTCGCCGCAGAAGCCCATCAGCTCGTAGTACATGAGTTCTTCGATGGGGAAGGCGTCGTGGACGTGCACCAGGCTGACGTCCTTTGGACCCAGTCCGGCTTCTTCATAACAGGCCTGGGAGGTGGAGCGGGTCAGCTCGCTCGGTCCCACCACGGCGCCCATGAAGATGTGGCCATCGACATACTGCTCGGACTGCAACTGGGAGGACAGCACCCGCACCAGCGGCCGGCCGTTGGCCAGCTTCTTCGCCCATTTCTTGTTGGTCACGATGGCACAGGCCGCGCCGCCACCCGTGGCACAGGCCATCATGGTGGTGTGGGGATGGGCGACCGGCTTGGAGGCCAGTACTTCCTCGATGGTCACTTCATGATCCGACTGGCGCTGTGCCATGGGGTTGTAGCGGGCGTGGTTCCAGTTCTTGGCGGCGATGCGGGCATAGATCTCCGGGGAGGTGCCGTATTCATGCGTGCGGCGCACCGCCCACATGGCAAAGAACGCAGCGGGCAGCACCATGCTTTCGATGCGCGGCCCCTGGGCCATGTACATCTGCATCATCATCTGGCCCATGCGCACGATGTCGTCAAAGCCCAGCGCCATGGCGATATCGGCCTGGCCGGAAGCAACCCGCAGGCAGGCTTCCCGGAAAGCCGTGGAGCCCGTGGCCGAGGCATTCTCGACATGGACCACCGGCACGCCAGTCAGACCAAGTTCCTTGGCGATGGCCACGCCTTCGGTCATGTCGCCCATGATGTAGCCGTTGTAGAGTGCGCCCACATCGCGGAACTTGATGCCGGCGTCCTTCAGCGCGGCCTTGCCGGCCACGTAGGCCATTTCCTTGTTGCTCTTGCCATGCTTGCCGAAGGGGTGCATCCCCACGCCGGCGACGTATACGTCTTCCAACATTTCCTCATTCCCCCTTGCGGATCGGCTCGAAGCCGAAGCTGCACATTTCCGTATCGCCCTTTTTCTTGACCGGCAGGGCCACCATGCCCATGGGCATACCGATCTCCCAGTCGCCTATTTGGCCGCTGATCACGGCCTGGACGCGCACCCCTTCGGGCAGGTCGATCTGACCCACGCCGTGGGCCTTGCCGTCACCCATCTTGGCGGCGCCCATGAAAGGCATCTGCACCCAGGTCCAGGAATAGAGCACGCCCTCGGAGGACAGCTCGACGTCCTCGACGGGCGTTTCGGTCAACGGACACTGCATGCGGCGGGGAAAGAAATACTTCTTCGCCTCGGGGCTGTAGGAGCCCAACAGGCGCGGGCGCTCGCCCTCGGCTTCGGGAATGACGAGATAGCCCTCTTCCAGAGGCACTTGCTTGGCCATGGCCAATTCTCCTTGAGGATTGAAAAATCTTGGGTAAAGCGTGTAACTGAGGTCAAACGGGATCGGCCTGGCAAAACGAGCATGCCCCGCACCTTCAAGCAGTGCGGGGCATGGTGTCAGTCAGCGACGTTCAGCCCTTCTTGCTGGGTCCGGTGGGGACTTCGTTGAACGGCACGGTCTTGTCGATGCGGATATCCGTCGGCAGGCCGAGGATGCGCTCGCCGATGATGTTGCGCTGGACCTCGTCCGTGCCACCGGCGATGCGGATCGCCGGAATGCCCAAATAGGCCTGCTGCCACATGGCTTCCATCAGGGTGTCCTGGCGATCGGTCAGCACGCCGGCCGCGCCCTGGAGTTCCATGATGAAGGCCGCCATTTCCTGGATCAGCAGCCCCATGGCCAGCTTCATGACCGAGCTTTCCGAACCCGGCATGGCGCCCTGCGACAAGGCCGACAGGGTGCGATAGCCGGTCAGCTCCAGAGCCTTGAAGCGGGCAGCGAATTCAGCCATCTTCTGGCGCACGGCATCGTGCTCCAGCGCCGGACGCCCGTCCAGGGTGGTTTCGCGCAACAGGGCCACGATGCTGCCGAGGCCATTGTCGCCGCCGAACAGGCCGCCACCGCCACCGATGCTCATGCGTTCGTTCATCAGGGTGGTGATGGACACCGCCCAACCCTGGCCCACGGCGCCCAGCCGATTGCTGTCCGGGATGCGCACGTCGTTGAAGAACACTTCGTTGAAGTTGGCGCCGCCGGTGATCTGGCGGATCGGACGGACTTCGACGCCCGGCGATTCCATGTCGACGATGAAGTAGGTCAGGCCCTTGTGCTTGGGCAGGCTGGGATCGTGGCGGGTGACCAGGATGCCCCATTTGGAGTAATGGGCACCGGAGGTCCAGACCTTCTGGCCGTTGATGATCCAGTCGTTGCCGTCCTTGACGGCGCGGGTGCGCAGACCGGCCAGGTCGGAGCCGGCGCCGGGCTCGCTGAAGAGCTGACACCACACTTCATCGCCGCGCAGCATGGGCTGCAGGTAGCGATCCTTCTGCTCGTTGGTGCCGTGGGTCATGATGGTGGGACCGGCCATGCCGATGCCGATCATGAAGATGTTGGCGGGGGTCTCGTACTTGGCCTCTTCCTGGCCCCAGATGACCTGCTGCATGATGTTGCCGCCGCGGCCGCCGAATTTCTTCGGCCAGGTGATCACGCCCCAGCCGGCATCGGCTTTCTTGCGCTGCCACGCCTGGGCGGTGCGGACCATTTCCCATTCGGCTTCGCCGCGCAGTTCGCCGCCCTCGGCTTCTGCGAACATGCTCATCATGCCGCCCGACTCGCTGCGCAGCTTGGCATTCTGGGACAGCCACTGGCTGACTTCGGCGCGGAATTCCGCTTCCTGCGGGGTATCGTTGAAATCCATGTTCCCTATCCTCCTAAAATTCCAAATCCCTGGATGGACCGTTCAGGCGGCCTGTTCCAGGCTGCGCATCAACCGTTCCCGCCAGACGATGGCGCCGCCAAGCAGGCTTTCCAGATGCTTGGCCCGCTTCATGTGCAGATGGGGGTTGGCTTCCCAGGTGAAGCCGATGCCGCCATGGACCTGGACGTTTTCCTGGGCGGCAAACGCATAGGCATCGATGCCCATGACGCGGGCGCCGCTGGCGGCCTGCTGCAGCTTCTCCGGCGCGCTTTCCAGCGCCCAGGCGGCGTAGTAGGCGCTGGAGCGGGCGGTCTCGACCTTGACGAACATATCGGCGATGCGGTGTTTGATGGCCTGGAAGGAGCCAATCGGCCGGCCAAAGGCATAGCGTTCCTTGGCGTACTGAACCGCCATTTCCATAGCTGCCTGTGCGCCACCGACCTGCTCGAAGGCAAACAAGGCTGCGGCCTTGTAGGACATCGCATCCAGCAGCGCGGCGCCCTGGCCGGCCTTGCCCAGCGGCTCGGCGTCCACGCCGTTGAAGCTCAGGCGGGCCTGCTTGCGCGTCCGGTCCATGGTCGCAACGGATTCACGGGTCACCTTGCTGTCGGCCAGGTTGACCAGGTACAGGGACACTCCTTCCTCGTCACGCGCCGAAACAATGGCGAGATCGGCGCTCAAGCCGTCCACCACCGGGGATTTCACGCCGGTCAGCTTGTGCCCTTGCGCCTTGACCTGGACGCCCGCGGCGTCGATGCGGCCCTTCTCGGCATAGGCCACGGTGGCGATGGCATCGCCAGCCGCCAGCTTGGCAAGATAGGTGGCTTTCTGGGATTCGGAACCAGCGGCCTTGATCAGCTCCGCTGCCATGTAGATGGAGGAAGAGAACGGGGTGCAGGCCAAGGTCTTGCCCATTTCTTCAGCCAGCACGGCCAGTTCGAGATAACCCATGCCGGCCCCGCCGTATTCCTCGGGAATGGCGGTGCTCAGCCAGCCCGCCTCGGCCATCTGTTTCCACAGGTTGGCGTCGTGGGTGGCTTCGGAATCGAGAATCTTATGGACTGCGGCGTATGACGACAGATCGGCCAGCAGGCGCTTGGCCGAGTCGCGCATCATTTCCTGATCCTGGGAAAATTTGAAATTCATCGCTTGAACTCCTTCTCAAGCCCTTTTTAAAACACAGGCCCTGGAAAACCTCCCCAGGCCTGCACAACGAAATGCGGACGGTCACGCCAAGCACCCGCAAGCCTGATCAACCGGCTTGTCAGTGTCTGGATGCTTGCCGTCCGGCAGGAGTGCTTCAACCGCCTCCCCTCTGAACAACGTTTAGATTTACCACAAAACGATCGTTCGATACCAGTGGAAAAAGGCGGATCCATGCAAGCGTGGCCGCCATGCGCCTCGATGGGGTCAGGGCATCACGGCCAAGGCCTCGAGCCCCATGGATTCGGGAAGGCCGAACATCAGGTTCATGTTCTGGATTGCCTGGCCCGCCGCGCCCTTGACCAAGTTGTCGATCACGCCAAGCACCACCACGGTCTCACCATTCTGGGGCCGGAACACGCTCAGGCGGCAGGTGTTGGCCGCGCGCACGCTGGCGGTGGCGGGATGCTGTCCCAGCGGCAGGACGTCCACGAAAGGCTCGTCCACGTAGCGGGCGGCGTACAGGGCATGCAATTCCGTTTCATCCACCGCGTCGCGCAGGAACGCGAACAGCGTGGCATGCATGCCACGGTTCATGGGCGCGAGATGGGGCACGAAGGTCAGCCCCACGGTGTGGCCGGTAGCCCGCGCCAGATGGGTTTCGATCTCCGGCAGATGGCGATGGCCCGCCACGCCATAGGCGCGGAAATTGTCCGCCACCTCGCAATACAGGGAATCGACCTTGGCGCCCCGCCCCGCCCCGCTTGCGCCGCTGGCGGCGCTGGCGATCAGGCGCTGCGGATCGATCCAGCCCCGCTCCAGTAGCGGCAGGAAACCCAACTGGATCACCGTCGGATAGCAACCCGGATTAGCCACCAGCCGAGCCGTGCGCAGGGCCTCGCGGTTCACCTCGGGCAAACCGTAGATCGCCCGGCCCAGCAGCTCGGTATTTACGGGCGTGAGGCCATACCAACGGGCCAGCAGCGCCGCATCAGGCAGACGAAAATCGGCGGAGAGGTCAACCACGCGGGCCCCGGCATCCAGCAGGGCGCCGGCCATGTCCAGCGCCACACCGTGGGGG
>JBATEM010000160.1:0-3277 GCA_049664005.1 Candidatus Macondimonas sp. | reverse complement strand
GCTAAAGGAGCTATTCATGTCGCGTAATTTTCGCCGTCGCAAGTATTGCAAGTTCACCGCCGAGAATGTGGTCGAGATCGACTACAAGGATCTGGCCACCCTCAAGGCCTACGTCGCCGAGACGGGCAAGATTGTGCCCAGCCGCATCACGGGCACCAGCGCGCGCTATCAGCGTCAACTGGCCAAGGCCGTGAAACGGGCGCGTTTCCTGGCCCTGCTGCCCTACACGGACCAGCACTAAAGCCAGCCCACGGGCGCAGCAGGCATCCGCATGCAGGCGATCGCGCGCTACACGCTGTCCGGCCCGTGGCAGGCGATGCTGGTGGTCAACCTGTTGGGTGTCGGCGCCTGGGTGCTGTTTCCGCTGATGTACCTGTCCGGCGCCTTGATGGCCTTGCTGGCCATGCAGCTGGGTCCAGGCAAGGCGAGCCAGGTGTTGTGCGGTGGATTGTTGGTGCAGGCTGTGACGGGTGCCGTGCTGTTGGCGTCCCCTGTAGCAGCGGTGAGTTTGGCGGCCTTGATGTGGGTCCCCTTGGTGGCCTTGGGCAGTTTGGTCTGGCAGCGGGGAAGTTTGCCCCCTGCCCTGACGGCTGCGGCGTTGCTGGGATTGATGGCTGTGCTGGGGTTCTACCTGCTGCATGCCGATCCGGGCCTGTGGTGGCAGGCGCGTGTGCGTGAGGCGATCGATGCACGATCGTCCTTGCCGGATGGACTGGCCACAAGCAATCAGGAGCTGGCAACGCTGGTTGAAGGTGTGGCCAACTATCTTCCCGGTGCCTTTGCCGGCGTCTGGGTGATGGGCCTGGCGGGCAGCTTGTTGCTGGGGCGCTGGCTGCAGTCGCGCCTGTATCGACCGGGGGCGTTCGGCGCAGAGTTCAGGAGCTGGCGGCTCGGCACGGCTTGGACTGGCGTGACCGGCGCTTGCTTGCTGGCGGCGCTGTGGCGGCCCGAGCTCGCAGTGAATCTGCTGGTGCCGCTGGCCGTGGTGCTGTGCCTCCCGGCCCTGGGGCTGCTGCATGCCCTGTTGCAGCATCGCGCTGCAGCACGGCTCTGGTTGGGCATGTTGTATGGGGCGCTGGTGCTGTTGCCCCATCTGGTGATGGTGCTGGCGGCGGTGGCCTTGGTGGATAGCTGGATGGATTTTCGGGGTCGCACCCCGACAACGTGATCATTGATTCGAACTGATTGGGTGATGTTGAGATGGATGTGATTCTGCTGCAGAAAGTCGAAAACCTGGGTGGCTTGGGCGATCGCGCCTCCGTGCGCCCCGGTTATGCCCGCAATTTCCTGATTCCCTTCGGCAAGGCGGTCCCCGCCACCCGTGATCGGATTGCCGAGTTTGAATCCCGCCGCGCCGAACTGGAGCGCCAGGCGGCGGAGAACTTCGCCCATGCCCAGGGCCGCAAGACCGAGCTGGAAAGCGTGACCGTGACGCTGCGCGCCAAGGCGTCCAGCGAAGGCAAGCTGTATGGTTCCATCGGTACCGCCGATGTGGCCGAAGCCTTGACCGGCTCCGGCCATCCGGTGGAGCGCCGCGAAGTGCGCCTCCCCGACGGTCCGATCCGTGTCGTGGGCGAATACGATGTGGCCGTGCATCTGCATTCCGATGTGGATGCGGCGATCCATATCGTGGTGGTGGGCGAGGAGTGATTCAGCCCGGGTCGTGATGAGCGACCCGGCGTTGCCAGCCAGCGGGGATCGGCAGCCATGAGCGAACGCCGCAGAGGGGGTTCGAGCGTTTCTGCCGAACCCGACGCCATGCGCGTCCCCCCCCATTCGCGCGAAGCCGAGCAGTCCCTGCTGGGCGGCCTCATGCTGGACGAGGCGAGCTGGGAGGCAGTGGCCGATCAGGTCACCGAGGAAGACTTCTATTTCGTCGCCCACCGGCTGATCTTCCGGGCGCTGGCGAGCCTCGCCGAGGCGGGGCAACCGCGCGACGTGGTGACGGCCTCCGAATGGCTGCAGCGCGAAGGTAGCCTGGAAACGGCGGGCGGCTTGGCCTATGTCGGCACCCTGGCCCGCGACACCCCCAGCGCGGCCAATGTCGCCGCCTATGCGGCCATTGTCCGCGCCCGCAGTGTCCTGCGCCAACTGATCCGCATCGGCACCGACATCGCGCAGAGCGGTTACGACCCCCAGGGTCGCGAAGTCTCCGAACTCATCGATGCGGCAGAGCGGCAGGTATTCCAGATCGCCGATGCAGGTCTGCGCAACAAGCAGGGTTTCGTGCCGATTCGGCGCCTGCTCACCGAAGCGCTCGACAAGATCGACATCCTGTTTCAGTCCGATAATCCCATCACGGGTCTGGGTACGGGATTGGTCGATTTCGATGAAAAGACCGCCGGATTGCAACCGGGGGACCTGGTGGTGATTGCCGGGCGGCCCTCCATGGGCAAGACCAGCTTTGCCATGAACCTGGCGGAACACGCGGCGATCCGTGACAAGGTGCCCACGGCGATTTTCAGTATGGAGATGCCCGGCCAGCAACTGGCCATGCGCATGATTTCATCCCTGGGCCGCATCGACCAGAGCAAGGTCCGCACCGGCCGGCTGTCCGACACCGACTGGCCGCGCATCACCTCGGCGGCGACCCTGATTGCCGAAGCGCCGATGTTCATCGATGACTCGCCGGCCCTGTCACCCACCGAGATTCGTGCCCGCGCCCGGCGGCTCAAGCGCGAGCACGGTTTGGGGTTGATCGTGGTGGACTATCTGCAGTTGATGCAGGTCCCGGGCAACAAGGAAAACCGTACCACGGAGATATCCGAAATCTCACGCAGCCTGAAGTCATTAGCCAAGGAGCTGTCCGTGCCGGTCATCGCCTTGTCCCAGCTCAATCGCAACTTGGAGCAGCGCCCCAACAAGCGGCCGGTGATGTCGGACCTGCGCGAATCGGGGGGTATCGAGCAGGATGCCGACCTGATCGTCTTCATCTATCGGGACGAGGTCTACAACCCGGAGAGCCCCGACAAGGGCACTGCCGAGATCATCATCGCCAAGCAGCGCAATGGTCCGACCGGCACGGTCCGGCTCACCTTTCTCGGCCAATACACCCGTTTCGAAAACTTCGCCTCGGAGGATTACGGCGGGGGCTACGCATGAGCGGCGTCATGACGGGGACACCCTGGATCCGTATCGATCTGACCGCTCTCGCGCACAATCTCGCCTGCGTCCGCCGCCACGCGCCGCGTGCGCGGGTGATGGCCGTCGTCAAGGCCGATGCCTATGGCCATGGGCTGCTGGCTGTCGCGCGCACCTTGGCGGCGCACGCCGAGGC
>JBATEM010000159.1:0-2778 GCA_049664005.1 Candidatus Macondimonas sp. | reverse complement strand
GTGAGCTGGGCATTGAGCTTCTTCAGTTGCAGGCGCGCGACTTTTTCATCCAGGTGCTTGGGCAGGGTATAGACCCCCACGGGATACTTGTGGGTCTGGGTGAACAGTTCGATCTGGGCGATGGTCTGATTGGCGAAGGAGGAACTCATCACATAGGACGGATGCCCGGTGCCGCAACCCAGATTCACCAGGCGTCCCTTGGCGAGCAGGATGATGCGCTTGCCGTCGGGGAAAATCACATGGTCGACCTGCGGCTTGATCTCTTCCCACGGATATTTTTCCAGTGAGGCGACGTCGATCTCGTTGTCGAAATGACCGATGTTGCAGACGATGGCTTGGTCCTTCATCCGCGCCATGTGGTCGTGGGTGATGACGTGGAAATTGCCAGTGGCGCTGACAAAGATGTCGCCGTGTTCGCAGGCGTAGTCCATGGTCACCACGCGGTAGCCTTCCATGGCCGCCTGTAGGGCGCAGATCGGGTCGATCTCGGTCACCCACACTTGCGCCGACAGCGCACGCAAGGCTTGCGCGGAGCCCTTGCCCACGTCCCCGTAGCCCGCAACGACTGCGACCTTGCCGGCAACCATGACGTCGGTGGCGCGCTTGATGCCGTCCACCAAGGACTCGCGGCAACCGTAAAGGTTGTCGAACTTGGACTTGGTCACCGCATCATTGACGTTGATGGCGGGGAAGCGCAGCTCGCCACGCTCGTGCATCTGATAGAGGCGATGCACGCCAGTGGTGGTTTCCTCGGTCACGCCCTTGATGTGGGCAAGGCGGGTGGAATACCACTTGGGATCGGTTGCCAGGCGGGCGCGGATGGCCGCGAACAGCACCTGCTCCTCTTCGCTGGTGGGGTGATTCAGGACGGCCAGATCCGTCTCGGCGCGGCTACCCAGATGCAGCAGCAAGGTGGCATCGCCACCATCGTCCAGGATCATGTTGGAGTGACCGCCGTCGGGCCACGCGAAGATGTTGTGGGTGAAAGCCCAGTATTCCTCTAGGCTTTCACCCTTGTGGGCAAAAACCGGCGTGCCCGTGGCGGCAATGGCTGCCGCGGCATGGTCCTGGGTGGAGAAGATGTTGCAGGAGGCCCAACGCACCTGGGCGCCCAAGGCCTGCAGGGTTTCGATCAATACCGCAGTCTGGATGGTCATGTGCAGCGAGCCGGTGATGCGCGCGCCGCGCAGCGGCTGACTGGCCGCGAATTCCTCGCGAATCGCCATCAGGCCGGGCATCTCGGTTTCCGCAATGCGGATTTCCCGGCGCCCCCAGTCGGCCAATTTGAGATCGGCGACGCTGTAATCGGAAAATTGAACTTCAGCCACGTGACTCATGGTCTGCTCCATGCGTTGGCTGGCGGGGGAGGGGCGGGATTCGCTCGCCGCCATCCTTGACCCGCCAGGGTTGGACAGTCGGAGAGCGCAGTTGAGACGTTTCCGAGCCTGGGGGCCGGCCCCTGGAATCGGGGCAGGCGCCTCGCAGCGCTCCTCGGAGAGCCCGGAGTATAGCGCAACGGGTGCGCTTTGTTCCGCCGGCAAGGAACCGTTGGCGGTTTTCCGGAAGGTGGGCGTCCTGATCCCGGAAAACCGCCGCGATCGATCAGGCTGCGGCGCGTAGCGCTTCGGCCTTGTCCGTGCGTTCCCAGGTGAAATTCGGTTCCTCGCGGCCAAAATGGCCATAGGAGGCGGTGCGCTGGAAAATGGGTCGGCGCAGGTTGAGCATCTGGATCAGGCCCCGCGGCCGCAGGTCGAAATGCTCGCGCACCAGCGTCACCAGCCGGTCTTCCGGCAGCTTGCCGGTGCCGAAGGTGTCGATGCTGATGGAGGTGGGTTCGGCCACGCCGATGGCGTAGGAAACTTGTACTTCGCAACGCCGGGCCAGCCCCGCGGCCACGATGTTCTTGGCGACATAGCGCGCGGCATAGGCGGCCGAGCGGTCGACCTTGGTGGGATCCTTGCCCGAGAAGGCGCCACCGCCATGGCGCGCCATGCCGCCGTAGGTGTCGACGATGATCTTGCGTCCGGTCAGGCCGCAATCACCGACCGGGCCACCGATTTCGAAGGCGCCGGTGGGGTTGATGAAGTACTTGACGCTGCTATCTTGCCACTCGGCGGGCAGGATGGGCTTGACGATTTCCGCCATTACCGCTTCCACCAGGGTGTTATGGGAAACCCCGGGGGCGTGCTGGGTGGACAGTACGACCGCATCAATGCCCACCGGCCGCCCGGCGTCGTAGCGTACCGTGACCTGAGACTTGGCGTCGGGACGCAGCCAAGGCAGCGTGCCGTTCTTGCGCACTTCGGCCTGGCGCTGCACCAGCCGGTGAGCCAGCGTGATGGGCAGCGGCATCAACACGTCCGTTTCATCGGTCGCATAGCCGAACATCAGGCCTTGATCGCCGGCACCCTGGTCCAGATCCAATCCCCGGCCTTCATCCACGCCCTGGGCGATGTCGGGAGACTGGTGGCCGATCTCGGTCAGCACGGCGCAGGAATCAGGGCTGAAGCCCATTTCGTCCGTGTAGCCAATTTCGCGGATGACCTGCCTGGCCACGCGATCAAACTCGACATGGGCGTGGGTGGTGATTTCACCCGCCAGCATGACCAGATTGTTCTTGACCAGCGTCTCGCAAGCCACGCGGGCCAGGGGGTCCTGGGCCAGGATGGCGTCCAGCACGGCATCGGAGATTTGATCACACACCTTGTCGGGATGTCCTTCGGATACCGACTCGGAGGTGAACAAGCGGGTCTGGGCCATGGCAAGGTCCGTCCATAT
>JBATEM010000158.1:0-4894 GCA_049664005.1 Candidatus Macondimonas sp. | reverse complement strand
GCGATGCCATCCGCGCGCAAAGCCCGGGCCACGGCCAGGGCCGGGAACACATGCCCGCCCGTGCCGCCCGCCATGATCAGCACCGTGCCGCCGCTCATGACCGCCGCTCCCGATGATGGGACGGGATGGCCGGTTCGGCATTCTCGATCCCCACGCGCAGGATGAGCGCGATCATCACGCACACCACCAGCAGGCTGCTGCCGCCATAGCTCATCAAGGGCAAGGTCAGGCCTTTGGTGGGCAGCAAGCCCATGTTCACGCCGATGTTGATGAGGGCCTGGCTGGCCAGCCACACCCCCAATCCCATCGTGAGATACGCCCCGAACCAACGCCCGCGCCGCGCCGCCGTGTCGGCAATGCGCAAGCAACGCCAGAACACCAGCGCATAGAGCGCAATCACCGTCAGAGAACCCATCAGACCGAGTTCCTCGGCCAGGATGGCAAACAGAAAATCGGTGTGGGCCTCGGGCAGGTAGAACATCTTTTGCACGCTGCTACCGAGCCCCAGGCCGAACCAGTGGCCCGAGCCGATCGCCATCAGTGACTGAGTGAGCTGGAAACCGGTGTTGAAGGGATCCGCCCAGGGATCCATGAAACCGGTGAGCCGGGCCAGACGATAGGGCGACAGGGCAATCAGCAAATACAGCCCCCCCATCCCGCATCCCAACAAGATGATGAAAGGCAACATCGGTGCAGCCGCTACCCAGAGCATGGCCATGACCGCCAGGGTCAAGACCACCGCCGCGCCGAGGTCGGGTTCACTCAACAGCAACACACCAGCGGCCGCCAGCAGCGCCATCACCTTGCCGACCCCAAAGAAGGTATCGCGCACCTCCACTTGCCGACGCACGAGAAATCCCGCGAGATAAATCAACAAACCGAGCCGCGCGGGCTCGGACACCTGGATCCGGAGTATCCCCAGATCCAGCCAGCGGGCACTGCCGTTGACCACCTTGCCCACCCCCGGCACCAGCACCACCAGCAGCAGGGCAAAGCTGATCGCCATCAGGGTGAAACCCAGTTGCTGCAGTCGCTCCAGGGAAAGCCGCAGCACCAGCGCGCCGAGACCCAGCCCGAGCAGGGCATAGAGCAGTTGGCGCCGGAAATAGCGCAACGGGTCGTTGAACTGATGATCCGCCAGCGGCATGGAGGCAGAGGCCACCATGATCAATCCCAGTGCCAGCAAGGCCAGGGCGGCCAGCAGCAAGGGCGCATCCAGGCGCGCCAGGATCACATCCCTGGAGACTGGTCGAGCCGATGCGGGAAGGCTCACCGCGCTCATGGCGTCAACTCCCGCACCGCTGCGGCAAAAACTTCGCCGCGATGGTGATAGTCGCGGAACATGTCCAGGCTGGCGCAGGCTGGCGACAACAGCACCGCGTCCCCCGGACGGGCATGGCGGGCCGCCAGCCGGACTGCCTCGTCCAGCGCGCTGGCGCGCACGATGGCGGTTGTCCCCGCCAAGGCGGTCGCCAGTTCCCCGCCATCCTGGCCAATCAGGATGGCGGCCCGTACCTTGCCGGCCACCCAGGGCCGCAAGGCGGAGAAATCCTGCCCCTTGCCCTGACCGCCGGCGATCAGCACCAAGGGGCCCGGCACCCCGCGCAAGGCGGCAACCGTGGCGCCCACGTTGGTGCCCTTGGAATCATCGATGAAGCGCACCCCGCCCACTTCGGCAATCAGCTGGGTCCGATGGGGCAGTCCCCGGAACTGGCGCAGGGCCTGAAGGGCGGCTGCGCGTGGCAGCGCCAGTGCATCAGCCATCGCCAGGGCCGCCAGGGCATTGGCCTGATGGTGTTCGCCCACCAGCGCCAGCTCTGTCACCGGCAGCAGCGGTTCACTTCCCGCGGCCAACCAGCGGCGTCCCTGGCGAGAGATCACGCGGTAATGGCCGGGATCCTCGCTGGCGAGGGCGAACCAGCGGGCCGGTTCCCCGGGCGCAATCATCGCCACCACCCGCGCATCCTCGGCGTTGAGCACCCGCAACGGCGGTTCCCGATCCGGTGCGGCGCGGAAAATGCGTGCCTTGGTGGCGGCATAGGCCGCCAGGGAGCCGTGGCGGTCGATGTGGTCTTCCGAGAGGTTGAGCACGGTGGCCACGCGCGCATTCAGCGTCTCCGTGGTCTCCAACTGAAAACTGGACAGCTCCAGCACATACAGGTCGATGTCATCCGCCAGCAGGTCCAGCGCCGGAGTGCCCAGGTTACCCCCCACGCCCACCCGCAGGCCCGCCGCCCGGGCCATCTCGCCGAGCAGTGCCGTCACCGTACTCTTGCCATTGGACCCCGTGATTGCCGCGATCGGCGCCCGCGCTGCCCGTGCGAACAGGGCAATATCGCCCTCCACCGGCACCCCCCGCGCGCGCGCCTGGGTCAGGGCCGGTTCCTGCGGTGCCACGCCGGGAGAGAGCAGGATACGGCTGGCACCAGCGAAGGACGCCGCCGACAAGGGTCCACAATGAACCGTCACGCCGGGGCAGGAGGTCTGCAACGCGGCCAGCTGAGGCGGATGCGCACGGGTATCCACCACCCGGAACGGCTCCCCCTGGTGATGGAGGTAGCGCGCCACTGAAAGCCCGGTCACACCCAAGCCGACCACGACGGTCTCGGGAACGGTGGCAGGATGGACGGATGGCTTCATCGGATCCTCCCTCACCGCAACTTCAGGGACGACAGACCGATCAGCACCAGGATCACCGTGATGATCCAGAAACGCACGATCACCCGCGGTTCGGGCCAGCCCATCAGCTCGAAATGGTGATGGATGGGCGCCATGCGGAAGATGCGCCGGCCGGTGAGCTTGAACGAAGCCACCTGCAGCATCACCGAGACGGTTTCCATGACGAACACCGCCCCCATGATCCCCAGCACAATTTCCTGCCGCACCACCACGGCCACCGTCCCCAGGGCGGCGCCCAGGGCCAGCGCGCCGATATCGCCCATGAACACCATCGCGGGATAGGTGTTGAACCAGAGGAAGGCGAGCCCGGCGCCGCCAATGGCCGCGCATAGAATCAGCATCTCACCCGCCCCGGGAATATGGGGAATACCCAAGTAAGTCGCGAATTGGGCATGCCCACCCACATAGGCGAACACTCCCAGCCCCGCCGCCACCAGCACCGTCGGCATGATGGCCAGGCCATCCAGGCCATCCGTCAGATTCACCGCGTTGCTGGTGCCAACGATGACGAAATAGACAAACGGGATGAACAGCCAGCCCATGGGCCAGACCGCATTCTTTAGGAATGGGACAATCAGCGTGGTTTCCGCAGGAATCTGCGCGGTGAGGTAGAGCGCCAAGGCCGCCGCCAGGCCAACGATCGACTGGCCCAGGTATTTCTGGCGAGCGCTCAAGCCATTGCTGGAACGCCGGTAGATCTTCAGGTAATCGTCCATCCAGCCGACCAGTCCGAACAACAGGGTCGTGACCAGAACGATCCAGATGTAACGGTTACTGAGATCCGCCCAGAACAACGTGCTCAGGCTGATGCACAACAGGATCAGGGCGCCGCCCATGGTGGGCGTCCCCGCCTTGGACAAATGGGACTGCGGGCCGTCGCTGCGGATCTGCTGGCCGAGCTGACGGCGGGTCAGGCGTTCGATCAGCACAGGACCGAGCAACAGCCCCAGGGCCAGCGCGGTCAGCATGCCCATGATGGCCCGCAGCGTGATGTAGCTGAAGGCGTGGAATCCGCTGTGGTAACTCACCAGTTGCTGGGTCAGCCAATACAACATCTCAATCCACCTGCCGCAGGGCCTTGATCACCCCTTCCATGGCCATGCGCCGTGAGCCCTTGACGAGGATCGTGGGCGGCGCAGCGCAGCGCGCCAGATCCGCCGAGAGTCCCGCCACCAGTTGCGCCTGATCCCCGTAATGCCGGGCACCGGCCCCGAATGTCTCAACCGCCGCTGTGCTCAGCGGCCCCACCGCATAAAGCCGGCTGATCCCGCGGTCACGGGCATAGGTGCCGATCTCGCCATGCAGCGCCGCACCGTTCTCACCCAACTCGCCCATATCCCCCAGCACCAGCCAGCGTTCACCAGCCAGTTCGGCCAGCACCGCGACCGCCGCCTGGAGGGAAGTGGGGTTGGCGTTGTAGCTGTCATCGATCAAGTGCGTCCCATCCCGGCCGACGAGCCAGTTCAATCGTCCCGGCGCCGGACGGGCACGCGCGAGTCCGGCAGCAATGGTCGCCGTGGACAGCCCCAGCGCCTCCCCCACGGCGGCGGCAGCCAGTGCATTGCGCAGGTTGTGCAGTCCCAGAAACCCGAGCGCCACATCGGCTTCACCGGCAGGCGTGGCAAGGCGGAACAGCTGTCGCGCCCCCGCACCGTCGATCAGCATCCGGCGCTGGCTCGGATCGGTGCGCACATCCGCATCGGGGGAAAAACCAAAGCGGATCACGCGTGCATGGGTCAGGCCGGCCCAATAGGCGGCAAAGGGATCATCGGCATTGATCACCGCAACGCCCTCCGCCGGGAGCGCCGCAAGCAGCTCGCCCTTGGCCCGCGCCACGCCCTCGACAGAGCCGAAACCTTCCAGATGGGCGCGACCGGCCTGGGTAATCAGGCCAATCCGCGGGCGCGCCCAAGCCGCGAGTTCGGCGATCTCACCCGGATGGTTGGCGCCCAGCTCGAATACCGCAGCCCAATGACGTTCCGGATCCAAGCCCAGGAGACTCAGTGGCAAACCCAGCTCGTTGTTGTAATTGCCCGGTGTCGCCCACACCGGTCCCTGGCCACCCAGGATGGCAGCAATCATTTCCTTGACCGTGGTCTTGCCGTTGCTGCCCGTCAACGCCACTACCGGCCCGGTGAACTGCGCGCGCCAATGCAGCGCCAGCGCAATCAGCGCCGCCCGCGGATCCGGCACCACCACCTGCGGCAGGTCCACC
>JBATEM010000157.1:0-3182 GCA_049664005.1 Candidatus Macondimonas sp. | reverse complement strand
ACCACGACACCGGCATCCACAGGGCAGGCGCTTCGCCGCCATCCGGAGCTGTGGCGCATCACCGTGCTGGCGTTCGCCTCCGGACTGCCTCTGGCACTGTCCGGGGGAACCCTGCAGGCCTGGCTTGCCGATGTGCGCATCGATATTCGCACCATCGGCATCTTCAGCCTGGTCGGCTTGCCCTACACCCTGAAGTTTCTGTGGGCGCCGCTATTCGACCGCTACGCCCTGCTGGGGATGGGACGCCGCCGCGGCGGCCTGGTGGTCACCCAGGTGATGTTGGTGCTCGCGCTGCTGATCATGTCGATGCAGGATCCGACTGCGGGCGTTGTTGTCCTGGGATTGCTGGCTCTGGGGCTGGCATTCGCCTCGGCTTCGCAGGATATCGTGTTCGACGCCTATCGCACCGAGGTCCTGGAACCGCCCTTGCGGGGACTGGGGGCTGGTCTGACCAACACCGGCTACCGCCTGGCCATGCTCACCTCGGGTGCGCTGGCATTGGTGCTGGCGGGCGCGGTGGGTTGGGCGACCACCTACCGCATCATGGCGGTCTTGATGAGTGTGGGAATCCTGGTCACCCTGTTCAGTCCCGAGCCGGAGGCGCCGGCCGCAGCGCCCCATCGCCTGGTGGACGCCCTGTGGGAACCGTTGCAGGCTTTCTTCAGCCGCCCAGCCGCAGGGGCCTTTCTGGCCTTGATTATTCTCTACAAGTTCGGCGATGCCTTTGCCGCCACCTTGAGCACCGCGTTTCTGGTCCAGGGGGTGGGGTTCAGCGTTGCCGAGGTGGGCGTGGTGAACAAGGGCGTCGGCATTGCGGCCGCCTTGCTCGGCGCCGTGGTTGGCGGGGCGCTGATGATGCGCTGGGGCTTGTGGCGCGCGCTCTTGGTGTTCGGGCTCATGCAGGCGCTGACCAACCTGTTGTTTGCGGCACTGGCGCTGGTGGGCAAGAGTCATGGCATGCTGGTCGTGGCCGTGGTGGGTGAGCAATTGTTCGGGGGAATGGGGTCGGCGGCTTTCGTCGCGCTGCTGATGGCGCTGTGCGATGTGCGCTACACCGCGACCCAGTACGCCCTGTTTTCGGCCGTTGCGGCGCTGGCGCGGGTCTTCATCGGACCGCCGGCGGGTTACCTGGTGGCCGCACTGGGCTGGCCGATGTTCTTCACCATCACCTTCCTGGCCTCCCTGCCAGCCTTGGCACTGATTGCCTATCTCGGGAAATCGATCCGTTTCCTGGATCAACCGGTTCAAGCTGAAGTGTCCCGGTGAGCGGTGTGCGTCTATGCCGATGGACGGATTTGCCCGACCCGGGAAGCCGGGCTTTTGACCTCATCGATGGCGACAGGCGCCGGGCTTGCGTGCTGGTGCGCCGGGGGGAGCGGGTCTGGGCCTATGAGAACCGCTGCCCACACACCGGCGCGCCGCTGGACTGGCGACCGGGACAAGTGCTGAATCCAGAAGGGACGCACATCCAGTGCGCCTTGCATCTGGCCCAGTTTCGGATGGAGGACGGGTTGTGTATCCATGGTCCCTGCCTTGGACAATCCCTGGAGGCGGTGGCGGTGCGCCGGCAGGGCGATTGGGTGGTGATGGACGCGTAATGGCAAGCCATTGGCCGTGACTTCGAAGGGTGGAACAAAGATGGCGATGGACGTGATCGTGCTGGCGGCGGGCAAGGGGACGCGCATGAACAGCGCGTTGCCCAAGGTGTTGCAACCTTTGGCTGGCCGGCCGCTGCTGGCCCATGTGCTGGAAACCGCGCGCGCGCTGGAGCCAACCGCGCTTCATGTGGTGGTGGGGCACGGCATGGAGGCGGTTCGGACGCACTTTGACGATCCTGGTCTGCACTGGGTTGAGCAGGCCGAGCAACGCGGGACGGGCCATGCGGTGGCCCAGGCGCTGCCTCATCTTGCCGGTGACTTGGCCCTGATCCTCTACGGGGATGTGCCCTTGGTGCGCCCTCAAACCTTGGCCGGCTTGCAGGCAGCGGCCGGTGATGGCTTGTCCCTGTTGGTGGCCGAGTGGGTCGATCCAGGCGGATACGGGCGGATCCTGCGGGATGCTGCGGGTCAGGTTTGCGGCATCGTGGAAGAGCGTGATGCCACGGAGGCCCAACGGACCATCCGGGAGGTGAACACGGGTCTGATGGCTGTCTCAGCGACTTTGCTGCGGCGCTACCTGCCGCGCCTGCAGCCGCATAACGCCCAGGGCGAATACTACCTGACCGATCTGGTCGCCCTGGCCGTTGCCGATGGCGTGGCGGTGCATGCGGTACGGACCGAGGAACATGAGGAAGTGCTCGGGGTCAACGACCGGTTGCAGCTTGCCCAGGTCGAGCGGGTGCTGCAGCGCCGTCAGGCCGAGGCCTTGTTGCGTGCCGGGGTGACCCTGGCCGATCCGGCGCGGCTGGACGTGCGCGGCACCTTGGTCTGTGGGCAGGACGTGTTCATCGATGTGAACTGCGTGTTCGAGGGCCGTGTCCATCTGGGCGACGGGGTGCGGATCGGTGCCCATGGCGTGTTGCGGGACTGCGAACTGGCGGCGGGGGTGGACGTGTTGCCGTTCTGCCACCTGGATGGGGCGCGGGTGGGTCCCGGTGCCCGCATCGGTCCTTACGCGCGGCTGCGGCCCGGTGCCGACCTGGGGCCGCGGACCCATATCGGCAATTTCGTCGAGATCAAGCAGGCCACGGTGGGCGAGGACAGCAAGATCAACCACCTCAGCTATGTGGGCGATGCTCAGGTTGGGCGTGGGGTCAACGTGGGTGCAGGCACCATCACCTGCAACTACGACGGGGTGAACAAACATCGCACCGTCATCGGGGACGGGGCGTTCATCGGCTCCGGAACCGAACTGGTGGCGCCCGTAACCGTGGGAGAGGGAGCGACCTTGGGCGCGGGGACCACGCTGCGCAAGGACGCGCCTGCCGGCCAGCTTACGCTGGGCGCCGAACGCCAGATCACGCTTCCCCATTGGCAGCGGCCGCAACCGAAGCACAAGCCTGGATGAGCCGATTGCCGGCTGCGGTCAAGCCGGGGGTCGGTTGAAGCCGATGGATTCAGTCGTTGCGAGCGTGGATCATTGACCAGTAACCGAAGAGATTGACCGGTTCGATGTCGAAATGCTTGATCTGGGCGTCGGCCAGGAAGCGATCCAGGGGAAAGTCCGAGGTAAACCCGATCAGC
>JBATEM010000156.1:0-1899 GCA_049664005.1 Candidatus Macondimonas sp. | reverse complement strand
CGCTTTCCAGCAGGATGGTCTGGGCGGTCACCACATTGAGATAGCTCACCACCCCGGCCTTGTACTGGTTGGTGGTCAGTTGCAGGGATTGACGCGCCAGATCCTCGGCTTCGGCTTGCGTGCGCGCCTCCTCATCAAGAATCCGCAACGCCGCCAGTTGATCCTCCACTTCCTGAAAACCGCCCAGCACCACCAGGCGATAGCTGCTGGCAGTCGCGTCCAGAATGGCTTTTGCCTGGTCGACCTGGGAATCACGCAGGCCGCCGTCGAACAGGCTCAGTGCCATGCGCGGACCGATGGACCAGAACCGATTGGGCAAGCTGATCAGGTCGCCGAGACTGGTGCCCTGGTAGCCGCCGCTGGCGGAGAGCGTCAGGCTGGGGAAGTAGGCGGCCTTGGCGACGCCGATCTGGGCATTGGCGGCGGCCATGCGACGCTCGGCGGCCGCAATATCAGGGCGACGTTCCAGCAAGGCGGAAGGCAATCCGGCTGGGACCACGGGAATGACCGGATCGACAAGCGGACTGGGTGCCAGGGAAAACTGTGCTGGCGGCTTGCCAATCAATACGGCAATGGCATGTTCGAGCTGGGCGCGCTGGACCTGCAAGTCCGTGGCCTGGGCCTGGGTGGAGCGGAGCTGGGTTTTCGCCTGCAGCACATCGGCGCGAGAGGTCACCCCGCCCTTGTAACGATTTTCCGCAACCCGCAGCGATTGCTCATAAGCCGCCACACTTTCTCGCAACTTGGCTTGCAGCGTATCGTTGACACGCAGGGCGAAATAGAGCTGGGCCAACTGGGCCTGCATGCTCAGGCGCATGGACTGCAGGTCGGCCGCACTGGCAGCAAGATCGGCTGTATTGGCTTCAACCTGGCGTCGCACCCGCCCCCACAGATCGATTTCCCAGCTGCTGCTAAGCCCCAAGTTGTACTGGGTGCGTGGGTTGAAATCGATCTCCGGGGGCGCTATGGCGGGGGGGCGTATCCGCAACGCGCCGAACGGGCCGAAACGTTGCTCGGGAAGCTGGATCGGTGTGCGATTCAGCCCGGTGAGCGGATCGGCGGGCTGGGAGCGGGTTTCTCCCGCGGAAGCGCCCAGGGATGGAAACAGTCCGGCGCGGCTTCCCGCCAGCGCCGCCTGGGCTTGACGGAATTGAGACTCGGCAATGCGGACATTGAGATTACCGCTGCCCAGTTGGGCCTGCAGGGCATCCAGTTGGGGGTCGTGATAGAGCGTCCACCATGCGCCCCGATCCAGATGAGCGGCCGGTTCGGCGGGTTTCCAGTTCTCGGCCTCCTTGAAAGCCGCCGGCGCGTCGTTTTCCGGGCGGACATAATCAGGCCCCATCTTGCAGGCACCGAGTAAGAGCGTGAGCACCGCAATACCCAGCCACCGCCCGCGCGAATGGGGATGGGGATTGGGATTGGAGAAACCGGATTCAGGGGAGCGGAGCGTCGCCATGGCAAGGGCCTTCAGTCAGTCACGCGGACCGGATTGCTTGGCAACACCCAGCGACGCTGGGTCCACTGGTGCAATCGGTCCATGTAGAGGTAAACCACGGGTGTGGTGTAGAGGGTCAGGAATTGGCTGAACAACAGCCCGCCGACGATGGCGATGCCCAGCGGCCGGCGCAGATCGGCGCCATAACCGGTGGCGATCGCCAGCGGCAGGGCACCCAGCGCGGCGGCGAGGGTGGTCATCAGAATGGGGCGCAATCGAATCAGGGCGGCTTCGAAAATCGCCTGTTCCGGCGTTTGATTCAGCTCACGCTGGGTCTGGATGGCGACGTCCACCATCATGATGGCGTTCTTCTTGACGATGCCGATCAGCAGGAACAGGCTGATGAGCGCCATGGCATTGAGTTCCACCCCGGTGATCATCAAGGCGAGAATCGCGCCCAC
>JBATEM010000155.1:0-5041 GCA_049664005.1 Candidatus Macondimonas sp. | reverse complement strand
AAGAAATAAATACGCAGTTGCCGAACCGGCGTTCCTTTGGGGCGCCGGCTCGACACGAGGAAACGCGCTGATGTTCATTGCCATGAACCGTTTCAGGATCGCCCTGGGCCAGGAAGACGCCTTTGTTGAAATCTGGCGCAACCGCGACAGTCACCTGAGCGGCGTGCCGGGCTTCAAGAACTTCAATCTGCTCCGGGGACCCACGGAGGAAGACCACACCCTGTTTGCGTCCCATTCGGTATGGGAGTCCCGCGCGGACTTCGAGGCCTGGACCCACTCCGAGGCGTTTCGAAAAGCGCACGCCAATGCGGGGGGCACGAACAAAGCCATTTACATGGGACCGCCCCGCTTCGAGGGTTTCGACGTCGTGCTGTAGCCCATAAATGATTCCTGGCATCCCGGTACGAGCCAGCCTGAGATGGTCTGGAGGCGGATCGCGGAGGGTGGCTCGAAACATCATCCGGAGGAACCGCGCCGCTTTTGTTTCTTGGTCACCAAGTTCATCAAATTCAAGTTCCTTTAACGCGCCAGAATGGCCAATGGAACAATGGTATAGAGGTGGCTGGGCGAGAACCGGTAGGCTCGATCGAAATCGGTCTGATTGGCGTTGTAGACCCCAAATCCATGATGGGAGAGGATGCGGTAATTTTTTTCGGTGAGCGCTTCGTAGGGGGCCTCGAGAGGCGGCAGCGTGTCTCGAAAAACCGCGATCACGGCCCCCCGGCCCGGCTTGTTGAGGGGGTTCAACACGCCGAATTTCTGGGCATTTGGATCCAGCAAATTGGCGTAATGAACATAGCTCGGCCCATCTGGGTAAAAAGAATTGACCCCGCCAAAGGTTTCCACTTTGATCGCGCGCAAGGTCTTGTCGAGTTTGTAGGGTCGAGGGTGACGAGCGGCCCAACTTGCCTTGGTGCGTCCAATGGCGATGGCCACCACAGAAGCGCCTGCGCTACCGGCACGGATCAGCACCTCACGATCGTGTTCCAGGCCGTCCCGCATGATGGATTCCAGCGTCTTGACGGTGGATGTTCCACGAATTCGGGGCGCGGAAACCGGATCGTCGCTGGTTTGCGTATTGAGAATGCCTATGGCGGGAAGATCTCGCGCCTCTGCCAGCAGACGCAAAAGCATAGGCTCCCGCTCGACTTTGGGATTGGCGCCGTTGACGAAGATCAGCCGTTGCCCGGTATCGCCGGAAGGCCCCAGGGCCGGAGGCACCTCGCCCAAGCGAATCCCCGTGGGATCATAGAAACACGCATCGCCCCCCACATAAAATCCCGCATAATCAGACAACAGGGCGGGGTCGGGCATCAGACCCCGGGCATCCTGGCAGGAGGCGGCCACGCCTCCTGAACCGCAGAACAACAGCCCCAGAAATACGGCAACTGGCCCCCAATAGCCCCATTTTTTTTCTTTCATGATCCCGCCTTTTCTGCCCGTTTTTGATCGCTCTCAAGCCAAATTCAAGAACACAGTTGATCAATACTCAAGGCGTCTGGGCGCTACAGGCGCCGATGATTTCCCCATAGCGCGTCCAGGCCGGTTTCGGCGTACGATCGGCTTCCACCAAACCGAACACCTCCTCGCGTGGCAATAATTCATCGGGATTATCCAGGTACTGATAGAAATAGACGCCCGCGGCGCCCCCATCGACAGCCGAGCGCACCATGGTCTCGATATAGGTTGCTTGGTATTCTCGGAGCAGGCTGCCCTCATCCTCGGGTGTACGCGGTTTGTCCGGCGGTGTCTGGTAGCCGGTTTCAAAAATCAGCACGTCTTTCCCGTTGCTGGCCTTTTGCGCATCAGCAATCTGTCCAGCGATCTCTTTTTCGAAGCCAACTGGCGCGGCTCCAGCGTTGAAAGACGGATAGGAATACAAACCAACCGCGTCGAATCGGAAACGTTGCGTTGATTGTCTGACGAAACGCTGCCATCCGGGAGCCGGGCTCAGAGTCAACACGATCTGGGCGTTGGGGTCATGCAGATCCACTGCTTGGGACAGCGTGCGTAAAATTTCGTGGTTGACCTGAAGGGGATAAACGTGACTCCGCCACCCAAGTAATACATGCAGTGCGGCGATGTGGAGTTCGTTTTCCAGGCCCCAGATATCTACATCATCGGCATAGCG
Source organism: Candidatus Macondimonas sp. (assembly GCA_049664005.1). Classification (GTDB taxonomy): domain Bacteria; phylum Pseudomonadota; class Gammaproteobacteria; order UBA5335; family UBA5335; genus Macondimonas. Next base: position 2,910 of record JBATEM010000155.1, on the reverse strand, counting down.
CGCGACGACGGCATCGGCGTAGCGTCCCAGTGCGGCGACGTATTGCGGCCCGTTCAGCCTTTGTGTCCACAAGGGCGCCACGGGCCGCACACGGGTGTTGTAGCCATTGCCGAGCGTGCCGGCAATGCGAATCCCGTTGGCTTTGGCTGCCGCCACCAGCGCATCGAAATAACTGAAATCAAAATCGCCCCCTTGTTCCGGCTCAATGCGGCCCCAGGCAAAATCCACGCGGATCCATTGGATGCCGTTCCGAGCCATCAGGGCCAGATCATCGGCCCGCAATTCGTAGCCGGGAAAATTGACATGGTAGGCAACGAGTCCCCACTGGAAATCCGCTGGCACGGACTCGGTCGCGGGACAGAGTGTGGCGGCTCGCGCCGGCATCAGGGCCAGCATGGCCAGAAGGCCGAGCCAAAGCCTGGGCCGGGTGCTGAATGATTCCTGGAGCGGCATGTTCCGTGTCATCCATCGATCTCCTTATTGTGGTTTTACCCATGGCCCTGAGCATCGACCCCAAGTCTACTTCTGTCCGCACGCGTTTGCATGGCGTATGACGCATGTCGGAAACAGCCATTGTTATTTTTTGGGTGTGGCGATCGGCATTGTTCTGGCCGGTGAGGCGCCATGCTTGGTTGCCGGCCTGCGAAAGGTTTATCGGTAGCGCATGTGTATGCTTTAATGTTGATTTTTCGAGGCATTGAAAATACCAGAGGCTGGAGATGTCCAGCGTGTCCGCACGTGCTCCCGATTTCCCTGTGAATAGCGCCAAAAAGAACACAAGATACTGTTTTTTTATAGGGGGTAATGCGTGCCATGGCCTTCCCCGCATGCGGGTTCAGGTCCACGCGAGGTGGTCGGCATACCGCATGACATCCCGATCTTCGGGGAGCGGCGCGCCCGTGGCCAGGTGCCGGGCCAGTTGAACGGCACTGTCCGGCGCGCGCAGGATGCCCCGGCTGCCCAGTCCGTTGAAGATCGCCAGCCAGGGCCACCGAGGGTGGCGGCCCAGGACAGATTCACGATCGGGTGGCGCCATTCGCGTGCCGGCGTAATGCCCGAGCACCTCGATGGGCAGGGGCATCTTCAGGCGCGCGGCCAAGGCATTCAGCAGAGCCTCCCGGCCGGCATCCGTGGGTCCGGAGATGACGCGTCCGGGATGATGGGTGGCGCCGAGCCAATAGCGTTGCCGGCCCAGCGGCACCAGGGTGAAGCCGGCGCTGATGGCGCCCGGCAGATCAATGGGAAGATGAAGGATCAGGCTTTCGCCGCCATCGGCGTGAAACGGCAGGCCGCGCCAGTGCGGATTTGCGGTGATGGCCGCGCCTTCACAGGACACCACGCAATCGACGGCATGTCCTTGCCAGCGCACGCCCTGGCCTTGGAGACGGATTGCTGTCCAGTCGAAGCATGCGGCGGCAGCCTGATCCGGCATGGCCCAACGTGTCGCACAACGTGCCAATAGCGCCGCCAGATCCAGCCGCCAGCCCTGATGGATGTCCAGGCTACCGAAGGGCGCATTAAACGGATCTGACTGGATGTCGGTGCGCCAGACACCCAGCCAGGGATGGCGCATGTCACGGGCGCGGCCCTGTTCCACAGCGTCCCGGCACAGCCGGCGAATGGGCATGGGCTCGACCAAGGGCTGGCCAAGCTGCGCCGCCAGGTGTTCATAATGGGCGCGGGCTTGCTCGCAACGACGCGCCAAGTCGGGCGAGGTGGCCAAGCGTGGCCCGGTCAGCGGATTCATCAGGCCACCGGCGGCCCGGGATGCGCCGCCCTGGGTACGCGCATCGATCACGGCCACGCGCTGCCCGGCCCGTTCCAGCTCCCAGGCAAGCAGGGTGCCCGCGAGGCCTTGACCCACGATCAAGGTATCGATGGTGAACGCAGTGAGACGGACAGTGGATTGCACGAAATTGGGCTTGACCAAAAGCTTGACTGTACCGCAGCGCCGTCCTGCTGGATAATTTGCCGGCGTGTGGCTTTTTCATGCCATATGCCAGGCCGGGGATGTTCCCATCGAACGAACACCAATCCAGCCTGAAGCAGCGCCTCATGGGCGCATGCATGCCGTCCCAAGCAAAAACTGATTTTTCAAGCGTCTGATTTTAAACGATAGAGCGGGAATGTCTGTATGGCTGAGTGGCTGATGTGGGTGAATGAACCCGAAGCGTGGATCGCTCTGGTGACCTTGATTCTTCTTGAGATCGTGCTCGGAATCGACAATATCGTCTTCATCTCCATTCTTTCGGATCGGCTGCCGCCAGCGCAGCGGCCGCGCGCGCGGCAACTGGGTCTGGCGGTGGCGATGATCACCCGCATCCTGTTGTTGTTGTCGCTGGCGTGGATGGCGCGCTTGACGACGCCGCTGATTTCGTTCATGAGTTTTGATATTTCGGGTCGGGACCTGATTCTGCTGGCCGGTGGCTTGTTCCTGCTGGTCAAGGCCACTTTGGAAATCTACGACAAGCTGGAAGGCGAGGAAGGTGAGCGGGACGCCAAGGCCATGGGCGGGTTCACGGCCGTCATCATCCAGATCGGCATCATGGACATTGTCTTTTCGCTGGATTCGGTGATCACCGCGGTGGGCATGTCGGATCACATCCCGGTGATGGTAATCGCGGTTGTGACCGCCGTCCTGTTCATGATGGTGGCGGTCAATCCGGTGAGTGATTTCATCGATCATCACCCTTCGGTGAAGATCCTGGCGTTGAGTTTCCTGATCATGATCGGCATGGTCCTGGTGGCAGAGGGGCTGTCGTTCCACGTGCCCAAGGGTTACGTGTACTTCGCCATGGCGTTCTCGGTGTTCGTCGAGATGGTCAACATCCGCATCAAGGGTGCGCGCGCCGTGGCGCCGGTGGAGTTGCGCCAGCCCTATACGGAGCGTCCCCGGGACCCGTCCAAGCC